>JAAKFP010000340.1 GCA_011065005.1 Chlamydiota bacterium
TGATTAAAATAGGTGACTTTTTCATCTCTCTTTTCGAAAGCAACAATAGAATTGATATGCGTCATTCCAGCTGGAAAAAATGGTAAAAGACCTTGTGGCATGATTTGTCTCCATGGTTTTTTTTCAAATTGGGTATCATTTTAAATTCCAAATTAACATTTTGAGATAATTTCATAAAAGTGAGAAATAATGCCGCTGAGAGGTCCTTTTAAGGCAATTTCTATGGATTTTATGTCTCGTACAAAAGATCTACGGGATCAGGAGTTCTGAAGTTATTTTTGCACAGTTCCTTAGCAATAAATTTGGGAGTACGGGGACTTGTCACCGTTTTGTTATCCATCGACTTGTCGATGGTTTTGGTGCAGATGTCCACGAATGTCAACGACAAGGCGGCGACTAACAAAACGGTGACAAGTCCCCGTACTCCCAAACTCTTCGCGATCTTCATGTAAAATTTTTGCAATATTATGACGAATAAAGGATACGCGTTTTTGTGATGAACCGGTTTTATTCCCACTTGTTACGCATTTCATGGAGCTTGTTCTCTACCGACTCAAAATATTGATCAATAAAGAGAAACTGATTCCGAATGAGTTTTCCTTCAGGCTCATGCTGATGGAGATAGTGGAAAAACTTTCCAAAAGCAAATCTGTATTCTAGCAACTGATCAGATATTTCTGTAATCAATTCATTAGCTTTCACTTTGTCTAGGCTGTCGTCTTTGGCCACTCGCTGGACATAAGCTAGAAAGTCCTGAAGGTATCCTTTGATATCCGTCATATCAGTCTCGATTTCATGGACATGTCTGTAAGTATCGCGACTGTCAACCCATCCCTCAAGCTGTTCTATAAGCTCATTAAACTTATTCATTCTATTCAGGTGTTGGCGATCTTCAATCGGACCCAGAACTCCTCGGTGAATGGTGTAAAGTTGATAAAACAGGGGTATATCAAAGAGCACATGGTATTGCCAATCCGCACGCAGGGCTTTGGAAAACGTTCTTCCCACATAACCGACAACTTCGGAATTGAAAGATCCAAGCTCGTCCATTTGTTGAATCTGAGCAAGGATTTTTTCTGCTCTGCTACGCATAACACCAAAAGAAGAGAGGGGTTGTCCCATTTCGTGCAGGGTTCTTTGAATCTCTCGGTGTTGTTGTGCTAAATCTTTTGTATTAGAAACCGAAGGTCCTTTCTTTAGAGACTGCCTCAATTGTTCGAAGAGTTTATCCAGCTTCTCAATTTTGTAGACGAGATGAAGTAGATTCTTGGTCTGAGAGGGTTCTGGACCTACAATCCATTCAGCAAAGCCCCAACGTGTTCTAACATAGGGATTGGGATGTGTCCCCAAAAAGAAATCCCTATACTTACCGACAGCAACTCCTAAGGTGTGGATTTCTGCACAGAATCCTTTCAGCACCTCGTCGACAATTCTTCTGCTAGAGGAATCGATGTAGAGTTCGTTTGGATCGCTCTTAAATTTTCGACTTCTCTCAAAGAGAGTATTTCTCAGGGTTTCATAATACTCATTAAATAGATCTGTGGCTTTATCAATGCTAAAGGCGTTTCTCAGAGCTCTCACGGGTTCCCGTTGTGGAAGAGCGTTTGACTTAAGATTATGTTCCCATAGTTTTAACAGTTGATATAGCCTTTTAAACTCATCCTGGATTCCCTTTTCTAGGGATTTAAAAACGTGATATCCCTTAAATTTCCTCATCGATTGCTCGATCTTCGCTTTAAGTTTCTGATACTCCCCATACCGTTGACTGAACCATTTGTAGCGAACTGTTATCAATTTGCGGCTTTTACGAATGTAAGACAAAAGGGACCTATCGAGAAGGGACTGCCAAAAGAACAGTATTTTTCTTAAAAAAATGTTCTTATTACCTCGAGCCTCACAAGCCCATCGAAAGTCCCAAAGGAGGGATTCTAGTCGGCGAATTTTCCACCCTAATTCTTCCAAGCGGAAGTTAAGCATATCTTTAAGTTGATCCACAATAGTCATTAGCTCGGGATGCCACTGCTCAAAACCGACCTGCCCAAGTTGTTGAAAGAGTTCTGTGATGCACCCTTCCAGGACTTCTACATATTCCCAAAGAGCATTATTGATCAGTGTTGTGGCAGATTCCCAGTCGTTAGAGGGAACAAGAGGTCGTTTGCTGGAAGTGACATTTTGGACATTTTTGCTGAACGCTTCAACGGCATCTGCAAGTTTAACTTGCCCGCTGGTGCTATAGGGTAGTACTGGAGGAAGAGATTCTCGGGGCAACGTGTGTATTGCGCTAAGTATGCTGTTACTAACCTGCGATTCTTTTTCTTGCAGGTAGCAATGAAGTTGATCAACAAGAGGTTGATCTAGAGATACAATTCCCTGAAAATCAATGGGTTTCATCTTGAAACCCCAGAAACATTATCTTGTGCATATATCCACCTAACCACTATTTTTCAACAATACCGATTTTATTCAAAGATAAAACCCGAGGGAACTGTTATTTTCGGTCACATTTCTATTGCAATTTGGGAGTACGGGGACTTGTCCTTGCAGTTCTACATAAGTTTTTCTGACAAAAATATCTTCTTCTACGGTCTTATTTGTGCACCTGAAAGAAATGTAAAACTTCAGAGGTGCGATAGCTGCGCAAGAAATTAGTCGAACACAAATCGTTACAGCCACTCCCATATAGACCTATAAACGTGATTGCGCTTCAGGATTAATCAACGTTTGTCGGCATTTTATCGATCATATCAAATAAA
>JAAKFP010000341.1 GCA_011065005.1 Chlamydiota bacterium
AGCGCTTCAGATGCGAGGCGCAAATTCGCAGACAACTTATTAGTTTTCAAGAATTTGCAACAAAGCAGATGAAGATGATGTGTTAGCAGAAATGCGGAAGTTATTTCTGCACGAGCCCTAAGCTCTACCAGCTGTGGATGACATAGTCGACGATTTTCTCTGCCAAAATTTTATTGAGTGGAGTAAGAACGGCATCACGAGCCTCATCAATATCGGCTACTTGTCCAAGCGAAGTTCTGTTCACAATGTCTCTGCTAAAGTAATAGTCGTGATCAAAATCAACATCGGCAGATATTCTTGCGGGACCCTGAACAACACATCCTGAACGGCTATCGATAACGGAAACTTCTGCTAGAATTGTTGCTCGAGTTTCGATGGGGATGATGGAATGTGTGCGCTTAAGTTCTTTATCACGATCGTATCGAAATCCGATATTCTCTTCTTTATAATCGACGATAACGGTTTGCAGAATTAGTTCTCCACAATCGTGATCATACCTAAAAGCTCCCGATCGAGCGATTTCGTGGATCAGTTCAGCTGTGAGTTTGCCTGTATAGTCTCCCTTGACATAGTCTCCTTTGACGTAGTCCCCTTTGACGTAGGGAACAGATATTGTGTGATACTTTTGCGGAAGAGATCCTTGCCCAAATTGATATCCACAGCTTGAAAGGATCAAGAAGGAAAACAATGATGTTAGCAAGAGTGTTAGGTATCTCATGTTCAAGTTGTCTAGGAATGGATTCCCTCTTCGAGATCAAGAAGGCCGGAGAATTCGATATCTTCTGACTCACTCTCCTCCATTTTTCTCTTTGTGGGCAATTCCAATGCTTTTGGGCAAAGCCTACACAGTCGTCTTTTACTGCGTTGGCCTATAGTCGTTTCGGGATAATCGAACATAGCTTTTTGGTAATACATCACAGCAGCTTGAGGTTGGTTTATCCTCTCATAGAAGTATGCAGTATCATACAAACCTTTGGCATAAAGCTCTTTGATACACAACACATCCTTACGAGCCTCGTCGAGTCGTTCTTCTCCAGGGAAATGCTCTTCAAATTTACGCAAGTTGATTTCAGAAAAAGCAAGCAAATCAGGGTTTTGGAACTCTCGTCGGGCCTGCTCAAGATAGATCTTATTGATCATAAGATAACTGTCCGGTGCGAGTTCATGTTTCGGGAATCTTTTGATCACTGCTTGGAAGGAATCTATAGCTTCACGATACTCTTTTTGTTCCCACAGAAGTCGGCCTTTTGAGAAAAAAGCTTTTGCAGCCATCTCATGGCTCGGTAGTGAGGCAATGACTTCATCATAAATATCGAGAGACATCTCTTTTCCCGAGGCCCATTTAGGCATATATCTCGTTCCGTAATAATGTCTCTTTGCACCACAGCGAAACTGCTCTGCGATGCAGAGCTTATACTCGATTGCCTCTTGGAAGTATTTCGGATTCGTTTGACATTTTAAATAGAGGTCCATCGAGTCATTAGAAAAGTCATATTCCTGCATTTTATAGTAGGCAATTCCTAAATAGTAGTTGGCATCCTGGCCATAACTTGAACTCGGGAAGTTATACGAAACAACACGGAACTGCTTTGCCGCCTCCTCCCAATTTCCTGCATTTAGGGCTTCAGCACCTATGCGATAGTGTTCCTGTGGTGAGGATGTTGCCACATATTCAACATCTACAAGTTTACCATCCTGCACCGTCCAAGCTCCCTCAGTTTGAGCATTGAGGCAGAACAGGATAGCCACGAAACCACAAAAATACAAAGACTGTCTTTTCATAATCCTTTACCTAAAAATAAGAGAAAATTATGTGAACTAGTTTAAGACAGTCTTCATAAACAAGCAAGAAATTTCGGAGGGGAGATCCTGAGCTAGGGGAGGAAACGCAGAGTACCAGAGACGCAGAGGAAAAAGAGAATAAAAAAAAATATTAATGATATATACATCGTGAATGAAAACTGTCCAGGAAAGGGTTAACTTTGGAAGGCGCGGTAGCGCCAAAAGTTGTAAGCCCCCTGTGAAGCGTTAGCGGAACGGGGGGTTGAGATCAAAAATGAGAGAATAGCTGCGGAAGCAGTGAAAGAAGCTGATAACCTCCCTAACCATCAGGAGAACGTTTCCTGTCTGAATTTCATTTCAGAATGTGGCATGGCAATGTGTTACACTGCTACCGCAGCTTTTTGGTTTTTTTACCCTTTCCCCCCGTTCCGCTAGCGCTCCACAGGGGGCTTACATCTTTGTGGCGCTACCGCGCCTATTTTAATCGTTTAACAGGAACAGCATTAAAGAGTCCTAAGCTTTGTGATGAGGCAAAAAAATTCGCCAATGACCAAAAGCCAATGTTCCAAAAACCAATGACCTAGAACTTCCAGGCGCCTGACAACCCGGTGCAGTCACTGTCGTAATTGCTGTAGCCGACGATGAACCCCAAGGGGGCGGCGAAGGCACCAACGACTATCTGATGACCTAAAAACTGCTCTTGACAACGTGTGTAAGTCCAAGGATCTCTTCCATAGAGATACCTCCCCTCACTCGCATAGATGATAATATTCAAAAGGATCGCATCCATCATCTTTGGAACTTCAAAACTACCTTTGAGTAATTTTTGCTGGTCAGCGAAAGATTTATCCCTCGAGTTGGGAATCGGCTCTTTTCTCATCAATACCCAGCCAGAAGCCTCTACCGAGATCTCATTCATTTGGCCTCTTAAACTATAGAGAGTTTCACATTTCGTTCGT
>JAAKFP010000342.1 GCA_011065005.1 Chlamydiota bacterium
AGCGCTTCAGATGCGAGGCGCAAATTCGCAGACAACTTATTAGTTTTCAAGAATTTGCAACAAAGCAGATGAAGATGATGTGTTAGCAGAAATGCGGAAGTTATTTCTGCACGAGCCCTAACGATTGAATCGTTCTTTCATGATACGGGAGACCCACTGCTGTTCCATGCTTTGTCCTTTCAGCAGAAAGTAAACCATAATCACAGCCATGCCAAAGGGTGGGCTAAATACAGCGATAAGCAGCCCCATTGCAGTAACAAAAACCGTCTTTGCTTTTCCCCAAAGTTGCTTTGTCCTCTCCCAATATGCCATTGCTTTGAAGAGAGTGAGAAGATTGAGTAGAAAGAAAATAATGACAAAAGGCAGGGCAATACAGAAAATAAAAAGAAGAAATAACGAACACACTAAGAAAGCGAAACGGAGAGCCACAGAATAACTTCTTTTTTCCATGAGCCCCGTAGATCTATAGAACTGCTCTTGGAAACTCGTATAGGATTCCCCGTGGGACCCCTCTTCCTCTTCGACAAAGATAAAATCGGGTAGTTTTCTTTCCTGAGGTTTCTCTCCCTCGTTTTTGTTGTTTCTAGGGTGTTCAAAGCCGGTCATAATCTTCCTCATGTTCGATATCATTTTTTGTGTTTAATTTTGTTAAGTCCATTTAATGCAGCCACACGATATCCTTCAGCATACGTGGGGTAGTTGAAGATATGATCGACAAAGTAATCCACTCTCGCATGGAAACTGATCGCCATTTGTCCAACATGGATAATTTCTGTTGCCGCCCTTCCGATGACATGCACCCCTAAAATCTCCAACGTTTCCGCATGAAAGATAAGCTTGATCATTCCTGTGGACCCCCCAGCAATATGACTGCGAGCAATTTCATAATAGTATGCGCGACCAACTTCGTAGTTGAAACCCATTTTACGAAGGTTGTCTTCAGTATACCCACAACAGGAAATTTCTGGAATCGAATAGATTCCTATTGGATAGAAGGTAGGAAAATAGTGAATCTCCTCTCCACATGCATGCCTGGCTGCTAGGCGCCCCTGCTCCATGCTGGTAGACGCCAAGCAAGGACCACCAATCACATCTCCAGCAGCGTAAATATGTGGAACGACAGTTTGGAATAGAGCATTGACCGGAATATATCCTTTTTGATCGGTCTCAATTCCAATATTTTCGATGTGCAATTCTTTTACATTGGCAGACCTCCCGAGAGAATACAAAAGAACTTCTCCTTCTATGGAAGTCCCATCCTCAAATTCTACGAAAGCCTTGTCTTTCATCCGGCTGATTTTTTTGGGGATTTTATTTCCCAAGAATTTTAAACCGATATCTGTCAAAGCCGTTTGCAGGTGAAGTCCGATTTCGGAATCAAGAAACGGGAGGAGATGATCCATTTTGTCGACGATAGTGACTTCCGTACCAAGAGTAGAAAAGAAACTTGCATATTCAGAGCCAATTACTCCTCCACCCAACACAATCAGACTCTTTGGAATCCGTTTTATTCTCAGGAGGCGTGTAGAGTCCAAAATCACCTCCTTGTCAAAGGGTACGTCTAGAGGATTTCTTGGGATGGATCCTGTGGCAATGACGATCTTGTCTGCTGTTATCTGATAAAGCAGTCGATATTCTGCGTCCATGACAACGATCACATTCGGGTTCTCGAACCGTGCCACCCCTTGGATGAGGCGAATATTATTCCTTCTGAATTGACGGTATAACAAAGTTTTTTCTTCTTCTATCACCCGACCCAAGCGACTTTGCAGGTCTTCGATCGAAATGTTATGGATAGGTCCCTCAGGACCAAAAAACCGTCGTTCATAAAAACGGGTAAGATCTATGATTGACTCTCTCAGAGTTTTGGAGGGGATCGTTCCTGCAAATAGACACCCTCCACCGGGGTCGGGCGACTTTTCGATGATAATGGCCTTTTTCCCAAACTTGGACGCTTGAATCGCTGCTTTTTGCCCAGCTGGCCCTGAACCGATAACAACGACGTCTGTTTTGATTTCTTCCATTTGTGCTCCATTGACCTACTCTTTATTACATATAACATTCATACCAACAAGTTGTGAATTTTTTTTTAATATGTTACAATGGTAGTAGAGAGAGAGATTAATACGGTATATTTGAGATGAGCAAAGCAAATTATTCAAAGGTGGAAGGAGCGCTTTCCAAAGGGCTTCATAAAATAAAAGTCGGCAACCTTCTGAAGAAAACAGATAAACCTTCCAAAAAGAGAGAAAAAGAAGGTGTCCTAACCCCTAAGCAAATGATGACAATTGTCGAGCAGGACATAAAATGGATGCATAAGGAAGATCCGGATATCTATAAAAATTTGAAGATCAAGAAGAGCGAAATCCAGAAATTAATGAATAAAGTCCAGGAATCCCCCAAGAGCTTAAAGGAAACAGACTTAGAGCATATCCAGCAGATTAAAGAGAAGGTCTCCAAGTATAAAAAAGAGAGTTTTCCCTCTCATCCAGACGAAGAGATCGTAAAATCACAGAGAAAGAAACATATCTACAAGCGGCATAATGTTCCAGACAAGTGGGTCCCCCTAGATACTCACGCCGACATAGAAAACTATGAAGGTGATTAAACCTAAAAAACGCAGTTGAAAACGATCTCTAAGCACAATCTTTTGGCCCACAACCGCTTACAATGGAGGGCCCCTTCACCGTATGGGAATGTGACCCTCCATTGTAAGTGGTTATGAACCAAAA
>JAAKFP010000343.1 GCA_011065005.1 Chlamydiota bacterium
TTTTTGGGCTAGTTCATTTCGCTGAAAACATAGATTCACCTGTGCTCATATTTTGAAGCAGCTCTGTTTTCAGCGAAGTTTTGCGCAGCAAGCTGCGGGGAATTTACCCAAAAGGATTAAAGAGATAAGACGATGACAACACCAGATTTTAACATACAGTCACCCCAGGAGCCGATATCCACGACCCCCATTCAGCCTTCATCGACCGATCCAACTACCGCCGGTGAAGCCGCAAGAGCTCACAAAACGACAAAAGAATTTTCTACTAGCACGGAAATCAGTTCTATCGCTGAACTCAAAGAATTGGCACCTGAGGTCCACGAAAAAATGATGATAGGTATCGCTTTTACCATCATTCGTAGCATGCGAGAACATATGGATCGGCTGAAAAAGATGATGCGTGAAGGTAGAGAGCGTTAATCAATCCTTGCAATAAAACGGCTGGATCCATTACAAACCTGAAAGAGAATAACTTAAAGTCGCTGATGCGACCTTTTTTATGCGATGTTTGAAGTACAACTGTTCCTAGGCTTTCCCGTCGATGCTCTTTTTGAGAAAGAGATCGAGAAAATAAATCCCAACGTCGTCGCTCAATTCATCCAAAAAGAGGGGGATTACCTGCGAGATATCACCCACGATGGGATGCGGTTTCTTGGGAAGAACGTCGGAAAAATTATAGTTCTCCCTCAACTCGAAATGCTCGAAGCAAACATCTACAGCATCCTAAAAAAAATCGTTCCCGACTTTCCCTACCAAGAGGTTCCTTTGTATCTCTTTGCCATTGAAGACAACATAAATAATCTATGAATACCCCAGAAACAGAAACAATCATCATCACCGAAGATGAAGCTGGACAACGTTTAGATAAAATTCTTGCCAACCGTTTCAAAGAGGTTCGCTCTCGTACCTACTTCCAATCTCTTATACGAGATCATAATGTCCTGCTCAATGGCTCACCCATAAAAAAACAGGTGAAGCCCCAGGTTGGAGATGAAGTGGAAATCCTTTTTGTTCTGACACCAGAAATCGATGTCACCCCAGAACCCATTCCTCTAGATGTTCTCTACGAAGATGAAGACATTCTTGTCGTCAATAAACCCTCAGGAATGGTCGTCCATCCCGCTCCAGGTAACTGGTCCGGCACCTTTGTCAATGCATTGCTATACCACTGTAAACAGCTTCCCTCCGATTCGCAACACCTGCGACCAGGTATTGTTCATCGTCTCGATAAAGAAACCTCCGGAGTGCTGGTGTCAGCAAAGACCTCCCAAGCACAGCAACGCCTTGTGGAGATGTTTGCCAGCCGAGAAGTATATAAAGAATACCTGGCAATCTGCTTGGGTGATCCCGGAGAAGGGGAGATCAACCTCCCCATCGGCCGACATCCCAAACAGCGGCAACGAATGACCGTGCTTGACAGTGGAGGGCGCAACGCTCGAACGATTTTCCGAACTCTAGCATCTGATGGAACACTCAGCTTAGTAGATATTATTCTCGCAACGGGACGAACACACCAGATTCGTGTCCATATGCAACACCATGGAACACCCGTCCTCGGAGACTCCACCTACGGAAATATTCAAGCCAATAAAAAATTCAAAGTCACACGGCAGCTGCTCCACGCTAGAAAAATCCGCTTCACCCATCCCATCACAAAGAGGGAAATGGAATTTGTGGCGGAAATACCCTCGGACATGGCAACATTTATTCAGCGATTGGAGTTCATGTCTTGAAAGTTGTCGCCCAAAGAGTTAAAGAAGCAAAAGTCGTCGTTGATGGAGAGGTCTGTGGCACTATAGGCTCAGGGATCCTCGTACTGCTGGGAATTCATAAAGATGACACGCCAGAGGAGACCTCGTGGCTTGTGAATAAACTGGTGAATCTTCGATTCTTCCAGGACGAAAACGGGAAAATGAATCTAAGTGTCAAGGATTTAGGAGGAGAAATCCTCGTCGTCAGCCAATTTACCCTCTACGCAAACTGCAATGGCGGCCGCAGACCCGCTTTTATTGATGCTGCACCTCCAAACATTGCGGAGCCGATCTATGAAAAGTTCGTTAGTGAGGTGAAAAACGAGCTTGGAAGGGTCGAAACAGGGAAATTTGGGGCCTATATGGAGGTTTCCTTGATCAATGATGGTCCCGTTACAGTTATTTTAGAGAAGAAAGGGAAATAACGGATTTTAGTCAATTTTCTCTTTTTGCTTTTATTGCAGCAATCGGCTACCATTACGATAATGGGCAATGCTAGCGTATTGCGTCTATGTCAAGGAAATTTTATCAACTATACTGGTGTTGAATGAGGAACGAATTATGAAAGAATTTGTCGAATACATTGTCAAAAACCTGGTCGATTACCCTGAAAAAGTTAAGATCAACGAGATTGGGGGCACTCAAACCTTAATCATTGAACTTTCTGTTGAAAAGTCAGATATTGGAAAAATCATCGGAAAGAAAGGGAAAACCATTAATGCTATCCGTACCCTTCTAATGTCTGTAGCAAGCCGAAATGGAATTCGTGTTAATTTGGAAATTTTGGAAGAAGGCGAGCAAAGTCCACATAAGGATGAAGACGAAGAGTAAGAGCTGCTTTCTGAAACATTAGGAACTGTGCAAAAATAAGTTATACATTTCTGATATCACAGCGCTTCAGCTGCAAGGCGCAAATCCGTAGCCAACTTCTTAGTTTTCAAGGATTTGCAACGTAGCAGATGAAGATGCTGTGA
>JAAKFP010000344.1 GCA_011065005.1 Chlamydiota bacterium
ACCTGTAGCGCTATCAACTCCCTGCGTCTGCTTCGAGCCGAGAGCTTGCGGGAGAGCCGTATACGGGAAATCTGTACGTACGGTTCGATGAGGAGGGTGGGGTAACTCCCACCTTTACTCTACTGTTTCATCTTTAATCTTCAACACTCGAATCTCCGACCTTTCTCTTTTTTCTCCGTTTAGTGTATTCTTAGAGCTTAGAAGAGAAATAGGGGAGAGTCACGATGGAACAAAAACAACACCATTATGATATTGCTGTGATCGGTGGAGGGCCGGGAGGGTATCCGGCAGCGATTAAAGCGGCACAGAAAGGAAAAGCGGTTGCTCTTATCGAAGCGGGAGAACTTGGAGGTACCTGCTTGAATCGCGGCTGTATTCCCTCTAAAACCCTGATCGCCAGCGCAGAAGCACTTAATCGGGTGAAGCAAGCTTCAGAGTTTGGAATCCATTTAGAAAATGTATCTTTCGATTTCACAAAAATGGTGGATCGTAAAGATAAAATCGTCAACAAAGTTCGGAAAAGTCTCGAAGGGCTCATCGCTGCCAATAAAATTAAGCTCTTTAGAGGTTATGGGAAATTTGTTACTCCAAAAAGGATAAAAATTACGGGAGAAGATAACGTAGAGATCTCTGCAGATAAAACGATCGTTGCCACTGGCTCAGAACCAAAAAATATGCCTGCGTTTCCCTTTGACTACAAAAAAATCCACGATTCCACCTCTATGCTTGAGATTCGGAAACTTCCCAAGAAGCTTGTTATCGTTGGTGGAGGGATTATCGGATGTGAATTTGCTTCTCTCTATTTAGAGTTTGGTGTCGACGTTACAATTTTAGAAGTGCTACCACGCATCCTTCCCATGGAATGTACCAGCGTTTCCACAGCCTTAACGAAAGCTTTAAAGAAGAGAGGTGTCAACATTGAAACCAACGTCTTTGTTGAGGTAATAGAAACCACAGACAAAGGAGTCTCCGTTCGTCTTGCTGAGGGGAAAACGATCGAAGCGGATATGGCCTTAGTTGCTGTTGGACGTAAGTTAAACACAGCAGGAATTGGACTGGAAAATGCGGGCGTTCTCATAAATCCAGAAGGGTTAATCGATGTGAATGAGAGAATGGAAACAAATGTTCCTGGCATTTATGCTGTAGGGGATATCGCCTCAAAATGGTGGCTAGCGCACGTAGCTTCCCATCAAGGTCTTGTTGCTGCGGGCAATGCTTGTGGCGAGTCCATGCGGATGCATTATAATGCTGTCCCTTCTGTAATTTTCACAAATCCTGAGATAGGAACCGTGGGGTATACTCTTGAAGAAGCCATTGAAAAAGGGTACCATGCGACAATAGGAACATTTCCTTTCCAAGCTCTTGGCAAATCACAAGCCACTTTTCAGACCGAAGGGTTCGCACAAGTCGTATCAGATCGAGATACCGGGCAAATTCTAGGAGCACAGGTTGTTGGTCATGAAGCAGCAACCCTCGTTGCTGAAATGGGGATAGTGATTTCTAATGAGATGACCCTTGAGTGCGTTACCAATACGATCCATGCGCATCCAACGATTGCTGAGGCCTGGATGGAAGCGGCGTTCCTAGCAAGCGAAAAACCTCTACATATGCCTCCACAAAAGGCTATACTCAATTAAGATGGTAAAAACAGATCTCTTTGATACCCGTCCAAAAGTAAAAAAAAGTCGATTGAATCGGCTTCCTGTCAACCCAGAGAAAAATGATCCTCAAAAGGCTGTGGGCATCGGTCGCTTCCCTTCATGGCTACACCGAAAGCTGCCAAAAGGAAGTGGCCTAAGGCAGACAGAAGAGATTGTTCACGGTAACAAATTAAATACTGTGTGTGCCGAAGCAAAATGCCCGAACCTTCTCGAATGTTGGTCGAAAAAAACGGCAACCTTTCTCATTATGGGTAATGAATGTACCCGGAGTTGTGGGTTTTGTGACATTGACTTTTCCAGAAAACCAAAACCTCTAGACACCGATGAGCCTCTTCGGGTCGCCGAATCCGCCAAGCAGTTAAACCTGAAACATGTTGTTATCACTATGGTCGCTCGCGATGATCTACCCGATGGCGGCGCGCAACACTTAGCAAATGTGATGATAGAAATCCGACGACAGATCTCACGGACTACCCTTGAAGTGCTAACCTCAGACTTTATGGGCAACCAAGAAGCTTTAGATGTCATCATAGATGCTCAACCCGAGATTTTTAATCACAATATAGAAACCGTTCGTGAACTGACCCCACGAGTGCGCCACACGGTGACTTACGATAGAACATTACGTGTTCTACGCTACTTTAACACCCACAAAACATGTTCGAGTGTATTGATCAAATCAGGGCTTATGGTAGGCTTAGGGGAGACGCACGAACAGGTGCAACAAACCATTCGAGACCTAAAAAATGTTGGATGTGATATCATCACCATCGGTCAATACCTACAACCGAACCATCATAAACTTCTCGTCAAAAAGTTTGTTCCTCCAGAGGAATTTAAGGAGTATGAAGATTTTGGCCACTCCATCGGCATAAAACATATGTTTTGTGGCCCTTTTTCCCGGTCGAGTTACAACGCTGACATGGTTTTAAACCTAGAAAACGCAGTTGAAAATGATCTATAAGTGCAAGATTTTGGTTCATAACCACTTACAACGGAGGGTCACATTCCCATACGGTGAAGGGGCCCTCCATTGTAAGCGGTTGTGGGTCAAAA
>JAAKFP010000345.1 GCA_011065005.1 Chlamydiota bacterium
AAAAATGGTGCCCGATACTAAGTGACGATGAAGTACAGACAGGCTTCCATCTAGGTGGGGCAGATGAAGTGTCTCTGGAAAGTATAGTGGAGGCCGTCTGTTACCGTCTGGATACGACTATAGAGGATATTCGTTCTGATAAACGGGCGAAGGGACTTGTCCTGGCACGAACAGTAATGGCCAACCTAACTAGGAAGCTTGGCGCGGGGACGATGACTGCACTGGGTAGGCACATCTCACGAGACCCTACGTCATTGGCCAAGCTTGCCAGAAAAGGTGAGTTAGATTTTCAGGTAACATTCTTTACAGACGAGTTGTTAACAGTACTTATAGCGGGAGACAATCTGTGAGTACATTTCTTTTTTTCTTTCTCTCAAGTTATGCCTAATGCAGGCACGGCCCCTTTCCCTCTTCCCCTTTCCCCGCTTTCCCTTTCCCTTCCCGGCCCCTTTCCCTTCGCGTATTCTTCGCTTCCTTCGCGATCTTCGCGGTTATTAAGCAAGGGTCTGAACGCTTACCTTAAATTTATTGATTGCAGCAAGAGCAGCACTATCACTTTTTTTTGCTTGGAAAATTGTGTTCTTAACAAATGCATAAAATTCTTCAGCTTCTGATAGATGTCCTGTTTGACAGAGTTGTTGGATCCACCTTGTGGCAAGGTCCGCCCGTTGTTGTTTTATGCGCTGCTGTAGTTTCGAGTAGACTGTAGGTTCTGTAAGAATCCCTTGGAGGTTAATTTCCTGTGTTTTTTTTGAGTCGATCATGTCCAAAATGGAACGGTTATCCTTACCGAAAGGTGTTGTCAGGATGTCGACACAGCTGCTGACAAAGGAGAGATGCTTGTTAGGGAGGTTTTGGAAGGAGGAAATACTGCTCCAGCAAAAAAATAGACACTTATCGATATACTTGTAGCAAATTTCTTTATCTACTTGCTGTGAATAGTTCGAGAGGTTGTTTTTTTGACATCTTTCTACCGTTTCTATGATAATATTCTGTAGTCCGGAAAAAATTTTGCTGTCTGGGTGTTGTGCTTGGGTAGAGGTTGAAATGACCCTTTCCTTGAGGTTATTCAAACAATTTTGTAATTTCTCCAGTATATAATTCTGTTCGTTGAGATGAGAAAGGAGCGCTCGTTGACATGCTTTTTTAAAGATCTCCTGGAAAAGGGAAAAATGGTGTTGTTCATAGACTGCGACAGTATATGTAAGCAGAATCTCTAGCGCCATTTTGATTGCAGGAAAGGTATTGCATTCAAACAGACAGAGGACAGTCCTTTGAAAAATCGGTGCTATGGCCTTGTTTCCCCTGGGATCACAGCATCTTATCTGTGTTTCTCTTACATTGCGACTCAGGAGAAGGTCAAATTCTGTTTTGAGTTGATGATGATCCCCAAGCATCTTGTCCGTTCCTGTCCGTTCTATGATGTCGAAAAACAATTTCCTTTGGTCATGGTTGTCCATTGCGATGATGAGGTAGTACAGTTTCCTGATGACATTGATGATGTCTTGTGTAGAATGATCGCTCTCCTGGAGAATAACTTCGAAGTGTATTAGGATGTGTGGGATGAGAGTTGTAAAAGTAGAGGTGAGATTCGAATCCGATTTCTGATAACAACGTTCCATTTGCGCCCGAAGTAGTTTGACTTGGAGAGTTCTTTTTTCCCGTGGATTCAAAAGAGCATTGGTGTCATCACTAAGGAACCGTTCGACAGTGGCTAAGCACTCCTTTTGTTGCGACTGGAGTAATAGGTTTACTCCCTTGCTGAGTAAGGCGGAAACGTTGCCATTTGCAGGAACAGTGGTGGCCGAAATGGTGTTGCCTATTGAGTCGATCAAAAAAGAGAGGGAGCGCATCACCTCCTCAGTCGCTGTTTTTTCATGAAGGGGAATAAGAAGGACCAGGTCGTTCAGGGGGAGTTTGATATCAGCAGAGAGTATGGTCAGGTTCTGAATAATGTTGGGATGTTTCTTTAAGGTCCTAGTGGGGGAATTTTGAATATGACGAATATATAAAGAGACCAAATACGCTCGTCTTTCCGACGAAATTTCCTTTGATTGGCGTAGGATATTCAGCAGGTTTTGCAGGGTTTCTAGAGATTGCGTTCCGTTATAGGCCTTTAAAAGGGAAAAGTCAATTTCGGAACAGGCAAAGTCTTTAAATAAGTTGGCATTTCTCATCCTAAAGGCAAGAACCTCGCTAAGATTTGATGAGGAACATTCTCTAGAAGTGGTTGTTAATAGAGAATAGAAGGTCGACTTTTTCTGAGCTAACAGATCTTCACTAGCAAAAACCTTCTCGAGTATCGAATTTTTTTTGAGAAGAGGATAGCATTTAGTGGGCACGGATGTTTCTAATGCAGAAACCATGATTGCCCAACACTCAGCTCTCTCAACAGGATGATTTAGGAAGAAGTTATTTCGTTCGGGGACATCTTTCAAAGCTCTCCATGCTTGGAGAACTTCAGGGGTGGATTTTTGTGGAAGCCCTTTGAGGAGATTCGTCCATAGAGTTGGTGATCGGCATCCCCAAACACATGCCAACTCGCAGAAGGTGTGAAAATGTTCACCTATCTCCGAGTTCTGAATCACACGATCAATATATTCTAGAAACAGTTTTCTTTGTTTCTTCGTTAGAACAAAACTTCCAAGCTTGATAAGGATACGGGCCTGATCAAAGGGATTGTCAAGGCTTTTGACCTTTTGCAGGGTCCACA
>JAAKFP010000346.1 GCA_011065005.1 Chlamydiota bacterium
GAGCACAGAGAACACAGAGAATGGAAAAATTTCGGGGTTTATTAAAAATAGACCCTCTCATAAAACCTCAAATTTCTCTCTGTGCTCTCTGTGAACTCTGTGGTGAAATTTCCAGCGGGAATTACTGCATCTTGTTCATCCTGATCGTTTTCTCACGATGTATTTACAGATTATTTATGAGAACTTTAACATATCTTTACATTGATGGATGATACTGATGCCATAAAACAGTAAATTGGCCTTATTACGAAATCTGAGGTTTCGATATGTTACAAAGAATAAAGAGAGTTTTCGTTCGAAAAACAGCGCTATTTTCCCTTTTGGCAGTATTAATAGCGGGATGTGTTTTGGCGTCGCAACAGAATGCGGTGCCTTATACAAAACTAGAACGACGTGTCGGCACAGAGACCGTTGAAACCATTGCCCATTCGAAGGTTGTTGCCGTAGGGTACGTCGACTCCGAGGAACATCTGCTTTCACCTGAGCAAACGGAAAAACTGGAAGAAATTCTATTGCAAGACAAAGGATATTATTTCGATAAGACAAAGAAATGCCTTTTCATTCCGGAGATTGTTTTTAAATTTCATCATCATGAAGAGGTTACCATTTTGGTTGGTATTTCTTGTAATCAGATAAAAATTATTAGACCTGCTGAGAAGTCGATCATCCTCGATTACGATCCGATGGGGGGAAAGTTCCACGCTTTTTGCAGGAATGTCATGATTAAGGAGGGCGTTGCAAAACAATGACGGATCGCTTTTTGGGGATGATATTAATTGCATTTTGTGCATTTGTACCTGTAGCCATTGAAGCGGCGAATCTGCACTCGATCATTGTTGCAGACACTTCCGATGAAGGGATCGGTAGTTCAACCGCGATTGATTACGAAAGAATGCATAGAGAGGTGCAAAAGATTGCTCATTATACCGGCCTCAAATTAAAGGAGGTCACCCTAAAAGGTAACGAGGCCAGGCCAAAGAAGCTGTTAGAGAGAATTAGGAAGTTGAAAGTCCACTCCGACGATGTGGTGATTTTTTACTTTTCAGGTCACGGATTCCGCACTCCAGGAAAAGAAGGTAGCCCCTGGCCGAACCTATATTTTTCTCGAGAACAAAACGCTGTGGATTTTGATTTGATTCGAGAAAAACTAGAAGAGCACAATCCCCGTTTTATCTTGTTGATTGCAGACGCTTGCAATAGCCTTATTCCTGATGAATGGGCGCCGGTCATTGTGCAGAAATGGTTTTTCAAAGCAATCGATGATGAAATCTTGAAAGAAAATTATCGTCATCTTTTTCTCTATGAAACGGGGGTGGTGATGGTAACAAGTTCTGAGGCGGGAGAACCTTCCTGGGCGACGATGTCTGGTGGATTGTATACCATGGCATTTATCCAAAGCTTGAACCAATGTGTCAAATCGTCAGAGACTCCAAGTTGGCAGAACATACTCGACAAATCTGTTTTGATTGTCGGAGACAACCAACATCCCGACTACCATATTTATCGCGGTATCGACAATAATCTCCGGTTTGCTACAATGTCTCCATGAAATGGCACATTCTCGACACAGGCATTGCCAGTGCCGAAGCAAACATGGCTCTTGATGCCGAGCTGTTACAAAAGATATCGAAAACCGAGCAACTTATTCTCCATCTTTACGGTTGGGAGGGGGATTGCGCGACCTACGGGTATTTTCTCGACCCCTATAAGATTCTCAAGAAAGAGAGTGTAAAACGATACAACCTCCAGCTAGCACGTCGCCCCACCGGGGGTGGGCTGGTTTTTCATCTGACTGATCTAGCCTTTTCCATTCTTGTTCCTGCGAGGCATTCTGCCTATTCTGTGAATACGCTCGAAAACTATGCGTTTGTGAATCGAATCGTTGCGAATGTCGTTCAACAGTTTTTGGGGACAAAGGAACATCCCGATCTTCTCCCTCAGGAGACAAAAGGGATTGAGGATCATTCTCGTCACTTTTGCATGGCTAAGCCCACAAAGTACGATGTGATGTGGCAAGGACGTAAGGTGGGGGGCGCAGCACAAAGACGAACCCGACATGGCTTTTTGCACCAGGGGACGATCTCCATAGCCCTCCCTTCGAAGTCGTTTTTGTTAGAGATTCTCACGGATCCCACCGTTTTTGTGCGAATGCAAGAAAATACTTTTTCTCTTCTCAAAGAAGAGCAGACTCCCGAAAAACTGGCCGAAACGAGGCGCTTCCTCCAAGAACTTCTTGTGAGGGAGGTGCAACGTCTCGAAGGAAATTAAACGCAAAGGCGCCAAGACGCAAAGATTAAGAAAGGGGTCGTTGGTAGAAAGGGGTCGTTGGTGCATTGTGCATAACTCTTGTGCTACACCAGCAAAAATGCTACTTTTTCACTGTTCACTTTGAATTAATGAATGAGATCAGACCTTCGGCTAGACGAAAGCGAATCATTTTACCGGGTTTTTCTTATCATGTAATGCTCCGAGGTAGTAGCGCCTAAGTTATGCACAACGCACCACCGACCCCTTTTTCCGACCCCTTTTTCCGACCCCTTTTTCACCGACCCCTTTTTCAACGCACCACCGACCCCTTTTTCCGACCCCTTTCAAATTTGGACTAAGGAAAATAATTTGGACTAAGCCGAGCAATCGGCTTCTTCAACATAGCTGTGCAATAATATGGACGGGTTTATTTAAAGGTTGCACATTTTTTGAATATGCAGATGC
>JAAKFP010000347.1 GCA_011065005.1 Chlamydiota bacterium
CGGCAAGATACTGATCGTTGAACTGAAAGCGAGAGGCAAAGAACACGAGCTCACCAAAAACGAAGTCGTATTTCACGAACGCTGGCGACAGTTTGTAATGGTTGCTTCGAGCGCGAGGGCGATACTTGATGCGCTGGATTATCCAGATGACAATTTGCGATAGACAAAATGATGCCTGCTACCTTTAGTAAAAGCACCAAAATGTCAGAAATCCTTACAGATGAAAACGGGAAAACCTATAAGATTTGTCCGGAGTGTAGGGAGAGATTCCACAGACGCAAGGGGATACTTGATAAACAGTTTACATGCTCTATTAACTGCGGCATTATTCGTGGAAAAAGGAATGGAGCTGGCAAAAAAGGTGATGGGCCATTCTCTAAGATATGTTCTGAGTGTGGGGCGAGATTCTACAGAAGTAAGTATGTGATTGATAGACAATTTACGTGCTCTAATGAGTGCGGATTTGATCGTAAAAAAAGAATAAACGCTGTTCCTAGAGTAGAAGTAAAATGCAAAGACAAAAAGTGCAATAACGAATTTCAGGTGTATCTTGCCTCTACGGAAAGAGGGATAGTAAAAGTGTATTGTTCCGAGGAATGTAGATATAAAAATATAGAAAAAGGCGAAATTCGCGAATGCTTACATCCAAAATGCTATGAGATATTTTATGCTCCACTTTCTCGGACAAAAAAAGGTCAGGCTAAGTATTGTTCTATAGAATGCCATTGCAAGGATCAAATAGATATAAATCGGGAAACTCGGAAGCATGGAATGGTCTCTATGTATTGGCAGGGATGCAGGTGCGCAGTCTGTAAAGGAGCATATTCAAAATATCTTCGACAGAAACGTGAGGGGATGTACCAAAATAGAAAATTTGATACCTTCAACGTACCAACAAATAGCAAAATTTGTGTCTGCCAATATTCAAAATGCGACATTGAGTTTGTTGAAACTAAGGCTAGGATCGAAAATGGTTGGGGGAGGTTTTGTACTAAACAACATCACGGAAAGTTTTTAGCAGATCAAGCGCGTAAATCTCGGGAACATGGGACAGAGCCTATGTACAATCACGGATGTAGGTGCGAGGCATGCAGGGATGCAAAATCAAAATATCGAAACCAGCGGCAACAAATACAAAAAACGAAAGGCCCTTTTCGTCTATGTCTATATTCAGAATGCAACAATAAGTTTGTTGCCGATCCTTCTGAAATAAAACGAGGCTGGGGATTGTATTGTAAACACGAATGTTCTGCTAAGGCTCGATCAGAACAGGCTCATAAAGCTCGGAAGCACGGAACAATTGCTATGTACAGTCATGGTGGATGTAGGTGTGCGACATGTAAAAAGGCACAGTCAGAATATCAGAGGAGGCGGTATCGCCAAAAAAGGAGATTGAACAACGTCAATGTATAACAGAATGGCGTGTCATGGCTTCTGACGGCACATTTAAGCGATTGGTGGATGAACTCGTATCCTTACATCATAAACATGGGAGCTGGCGTAAGGTCGCTTCCCTGTCGAAATTCGAGGGAGTATCCCCAGGTACGCTTTGCTCGATAGCCAAAGGGAACTATGAGCCGAAGGATAATGAACTCAGAAAACGCTTAAAGCTCCCGATCATCGTAATTCAATACAAACATCCCGTGACTGGTCGATTTGTGGAAAAGTCCTGAAAACGCAAGGAGGAATGATGTTCACAAATATCGTTGATTATGAAAAAGCAAGCGAGAAAATTATTGGTGTTCTGCGAAATCGCTCCTATGATAAAAAAGGCGATGATCTTATTCGATATATTTATAATGAGGCTATTGATGACGCGGCTAACTTTATTCGTGATCTTGCTCCGAAAATTCCACCCAAAGCCAATACATTTTATTTAGCAGAAAAAGCAATCCGTCATTGGTTAAGGTTGCGATAAGCATGAAAGCCCTGCAATGAAACAAAACATAAATATCGCTTGGTATCTCCCACGGCCAAAACCTGATCACTATCCCGGGGGGATGCCTTTACACTGCGAGGGATGGTTGATTGATGAAGCCAAATCTATTCTTAGAAATCCAGCACCCAAGATATTGCAGTTATTTGCCGGAATGGGTAAATATGGATTGCGCGTTGATCTGAAAAAAGAAGTCATTCCCGATCTAATTGCCGACGCACATTATTTGCCACTTAATTCTCAGTTCGATATTGTTATTGCGGATCCACCATATAGCAAAGATGAATCAAAAGAGATATACGGAACACCCAAACCCAAATATCGTAAATGGACAAAGGAAGCAGATAGATTGCTCGGACCAGGTGGAATTATGATTGTCTACCATAAAATCTTGATGCCAAATCCAAACAAAAAGAAATACAAATGTGTTCGCCGGGTGTTCATAGGAACAAGGGCAAATCATCGTCCACGGGTTGCACTCTTTTTTAGGAAGTTGGAGAATCACACACTTTGGGATTAATTCGAGTTAGATTAAGGCAATGTAGATTATCGTAATCACGAGGTGAAAAATGGAAGAACCAATAATCATTTATGCTCCCGGATTCGTTTCGACATCTGTATGTGCATTGAAAATCACTGAGGTTTCTGACATTGAGGCAAAAGTAAATAAAGAATATCCAACTGGAATCGATTCCAAATGGGAAATTGCAGAAGAAAACCATTTTGCAGACGGTGAGCCTATGCCTTACCAATGTGAAGATCAT
>JAAKFP010000348.1 GCA_011065005.1 Chlamydiota bacterium
ATGATCAACGACTTAAAAACAACCAATCAAGAGGCAGATTGTTACAGTTAGGACATGAAATGTTTCTTGAGGAATTAAGATTTAGTTACTTGTGAAAAATCCAACCGGATTTTTCGCTCATAGTTTAAAAGTGATGACTTTGAAAATAGCTTTTAGAACGGACATAGTTTTTTTTCTAATTCTCTGTGATCTCACTGTTCTCTGTGGTGAATTACACAACAACGATTTATGAAATCGAGTTCCATTGCGGTTAATTTGCAGATGACGGTGGTTACTTATCTCATCTGGGATCTCTTCCAAAAAAGAAGATTCTAGATTCAATTCCCTTAATTGTGGGAGTTTTGCTATCGATTTTGGAAGGGTTAACCAGAAACGATTGTTCTGAATCTCAAGCCTTTCCAGATTTTTAAGCTTTTGAATGTTCTCTGAAAGCGAGATAAGTCTATTGCCATCTAGACGCAGTTCACGCAGGTGGGGGAATTCTCCTATCCAGCCGGGAATACAACTTAGATCATTATGTCCAAGATCCAGTACTTTCAAATTCGTGAACTTCTTCATGAATTCAGGAAGGTGAGTGATTTTTTTATTGAAAAGGAAGAGGTTTTGCAATTTGGCGAGCTGTTCATTGTTTTTCTGCATCCATTCTTGAATAATATTTGTGAGAGCATCGATGTCTACAGGCAAGGTATCCACGTCGGGAGTGATTACGGTTGGTATTTTTTCTTGAACTGCCTTGAAAATTATAATGGCGCTCTCCCGTTCAACCTCTCCCATCCGCTTCTTGGTCTCTCTGATATTCTCAATGGAAATTTTCTCCGCTGCTTTTTTTTCTGTAAAAAGTTCTTTGGGGAAATAGGAGGCTCTTCTCAGGATGTCTGTGATGTGGTTTTTCACGCTCAAGTAATATTGTTCTTTAGCCACATCATCTGGAATAGAGTATCCTATTCTATTGGCGATTCCTTGCCAGATCTGAAAATTATTTGCATGTTCCCTGCATTCTCTCGACACGCCACGCACACTTGTTTCTATGTCAGATATGCCTAGGTGAGAGAATATCTGACCTTTTATTTCTTGGGGAAGAAAGCTAAAGGGGGAGGGTTGTGTTACGTCATTTGGGGTCATAAATAGTTCTCCTTCTTCAGCAATTTTAGTATATAGAAGGATATATTTCCATTCAATATATTAAATATCAGAAGTTTATGCTAACCGTTCAGGCAATGCCGTCAACTTAAGAAATAAAATTCAACGCAAAGACGCAAAGGCGCTAAGGAAAACGCCCTAATTTCTTTGCGTCTTGGCGTCTTTGCGTTGAATTTTATTTCTTAAGTTGACGGCATTGCCTGAACGGTTACCGATTTCGTTGTTGAAGAATAAACTTACATAGATTATGACAACTATTTACTAGAAAATGATTTGTCATCAAAGGCTGACCTATGAAGATAAACGCGAGACCCTTCTCTTTTATCCTGCTTATTCCTCTTATTTTTACTTTGTTCAGTTGTCGGGAATCCCCAAAAGAGGAGGAAGTTGTACGAGCGGTAAAAGCGATCCAAGTTGCTGATCCTAGCTTGATCCGTTCGAGGCCTTTCCCTGGAGTTATTAGAGCAGAAAATCGTGTCAATCTCTCTTTCAGAGTAGATGGACCTCTTATCGAATTTCCTGTTGATGTAGGGGATATAGTGAAAAAGAAGGAAGCACTAGCGCGGATCGATCCAAAGGATTTTGAAGTGGCTCTTCGCAATGCTCAGGCCAACTTAGAAAAAGCGAAAGCCTCTTCGGCATTTGCTGAGAGAGACTATGCAAGGGCGCTAAGAATTCAAAAAGCGGATCCGGGAGCTATCAGCGAAAGTTTAGTCGACCGCAAAAGGCAAGATAGAAACCGATTGCGTGCCGAAGTCAATTCTTTGGAAGCAGAACTTGAAGCTGCTAGCGATCAGCTAGAATATACCAATTTAAGAGCTCCCTTTGATGGGATTGTCGTTGCAACGTATTTTGACAACTTTGAATACGTCAGAGCCAAGCAGTCTGTTTTGAGGATGCTTGATATCTCTCGTGTTGAAATGGTTGTCGACATCCCGGAGCACATTATTTCCTATATTCCAACTGTGAAGCAGGTTATTGTACGTCTTGATGTTATCCCTGGAAGAGAATTTTCCGCTGATATTAAAGAAATCGGTACGGAGGCTTCGATCACTACAAGAACGTATCCTGTAACTTTAGTGATGAACCAACCTGAAGATGTTCAGATTTTCGCGGGGATGTCTGGGGAAGCAAAATTTATTGGAAAGGCTAAACCAGGAGGAATTATTGATGCTCTTACTATTCCTATTTCGTCTGTCTTTTCTGATAAGGAAGCGCAAAAAAGCTTTGTTTGGATTATCGATGAGGATATCCACCGGGTAAGTCGCAGAGAGGTGACAGTAGAGAAAGTCTCTCCAACAGGGCTTAGAGTTGTTGAAGGGCTAAGTCCTGGCGAGTGGATAGCGATTGCTGGAGTTCATTACCTTCGAGAAGGACAATTAGTAGAAATTACCGATTTCACTGGGGTCACAGAATAACAAGGACTGTTGAATGAAAAGAGTTGGGAGCAGCTAGCAAACCCTAAAACTAGGGAGGTGAAAGTCCTCCTACCATCAATTGCTCGATTCAGGTGGTTAGCATATCCGATGCTTGCAAAGGTAACAATGCAAGTTCTGCTC
>JAAKFP010000349.1 GCA_011065005.1 Chlamydiota bacterium
CGGCTAAGGCAAAAACCAATTCTTCATCTTAATTGAGTATAAGTACCCATATATAGAAAAGGAAGGAGGAAATAATGGAGCCTGTTGATGGAGGTCCTGTATATTCTGCAAGTAGGGATAAAGCATTGTATGACAACTCCCTTAGGGAACGGTGTCGTGACTCCTGCTGGTGTGGTCGGTGCATTAAGGACTGGTCGCAATACATCGTGCTGGGAGCAGGATGTACTGGCAGTGGAGGTGTAATCACTGGGTATCTCATGAAAGATTCAAGAGTGGTCCTTATTAGTGTAGGAGTTCTTGCGCTGAATACTCTCTTTGCCTGTAGCCGCATTTCGTGCTTAAAGCCCAAAAAGGCACTTGAAGAGCAATTGGAAGATGCAAACGATAAAGTCAGTAGACTTGAAGTAACTATTGAAGAGTTTAAAGAGAAGGTAGTTGATTTAGAAAAGGCTTTTGCAAAAGCAAATAGCACTATTGAAGGCTTAGAAAAATCATTGGACGAAAAAGTTGCTGACCTTCAAGAGGTCGCAGATAATTGCGAAGTGGCGGTAGGAAAATTGTGGGTCGTAGAAAAGCAGTTTAAGAATTATAAACTGGCAATACGAGAGTTGGCGAAAAACGTGAACTTGTATGCTCGAACAGACAGGGCATTTAAGGGTCATGTTAGAGATGCTTCGAATGAAGTCAAAGAACTTAAAGCGAATAAAAAGGAACTGACGAAAAAAATCGATAAGTTTGCCGATGTAGCGGAATACCAAAAGCACAATAATGAGGTCCTTGACCCGCTTCTGAACGATTTAGGTAGTTCTATTGGTACGATGATCGGCTTCATGGACGAGTTGAAGAGACAAGTAAAAGAACTTCGTTCGCTTACAGATAAAGTAGATGTAGCCGATGATAAGATTCGAGGTGGTTTGGAACTGCTTGCTGAAAGGGTTGCCGAACTGAAGGGGAACAAAGATAGACTGGAAGGTCTGCGTAAAGGTATTGAGCGTAAGGGTAAGCGTAAGGGTCTTGAGCGTAAGGGTAAGGGTCTTGAGGAAGATGATGATTCATTTACTATTTCTGTGAATGACGATGATGACGATGAAGGAGACTCGAGCCCGATACCGTCGTCAGGGGACGAATTTGTGTAGAGAATGGGAATCGTATTCTGCAATGGCCAGTTTGTTTCGAAAAGTAACGTGACGGTTCCCTTCAATGATCGAGGGTTCCTCTTTGGAGATGGTGTTTTTACAACTTTGCGAGTCTGTAACGGCACTGTAGAGTGTCTGGGGAGGCATCTGCAGAGGCTGCGTGATCATTGCCGTTACCTCAATATCGAATGTCCTACAATTGATCCAGGCTGGATTGAAGAGCTTATTCAGAGAAACCAGGCGTTCCGTGATGTTTGGCGAATGAAAATTATCATCACAGGGGGCGATTCTCCGGATTTAGATCTCGGTGTGCGCAAGCATGGACAGCTTATCATCAGTTTAAACCCTTACGATTCTGATCTACCAACACCTTGCGCGCTGACCACCTTTCCATCTCCCGTAATGGGCCCTATGGCTCATGTGAAGAGCCTTTCCTATCTAGAGCGGCTGTGGATCAAAGATTATGCAGTTAAGAAGAAGTTTCATGATGCGGTCACAACAACGGCGGAAGGGGTTTTCTTGGAAGCCGCGTTTTCTAACATCTTTTGGAGAAAAGGAGACGACATTTTTACTCCGGGACGAGATCTCCCTCTTCTTTTTGGCATCTCTCTTACCGTTGTAAAAGAAGCAGCGTTAGCTCTTGGGATGAAGGTGCATGAAGTGCATGCGACGTTGGATGATGTTCCGCAAGGGTCTCAGTTTTATCTTTGTAATGCGATGGTTGGGTTTCATCCTGTGGAGAGTATTGGCGGTGTCGTTTTTTGTAGAGATGAAGAGTGGGAGGAGCGATTGAGGGGTGCGTACGGGGCTGTGGTCGCTCGGGATAAATTAACCACAGATGCACACAGATAAACACAGATTAAAAGATTATTTGTAACTATTCAGGTCACTATTTCTGGGGCGATGGCCCCAGCCAAAAATGTGAAAAATCAAAGGGCCGAAGGCCTGAAAGTGGGTCCGATTCAAGCTTCTTTTACGATTATTTCAGAAAGCCATTAACGATTCTTTTAACTTCGACTCTTGGGCCAAAGTTCAAGAGCAGACAGATCTTTAGATTCGTTGCTTTAAGATAATTTAGACACTGAGCCATGTGCGCCTGATTAAATTCTTTGACGGTTTTTAGTTCTGCCACTACACATTCTTCTACAAGTATGTCAAGAGCATATGTTCCCACAACGGTGTTGTCGTAGAAAACCTGGATAGTTTTCTGAGGTTCGGCTTTAAGGTCTCTTTTCCTGAGTTCTTAAACCAGAGCGTTTTCATAGACCTTTTCCAGGAAGCCGTGTCCCAATACGTTGCCGACTTGATATGCGGAACTGATAATTTCCCTAGTTATATTGTTGATGTAGTCTCGATCTTTTTCCATTAACATTTTCTCTGCATTTCTTTGTATTTATTTTATTTATCTGTGTTTTATCTGTGGTGCGCCAAGAAGCGTACTGTTTCTTGCTGGTGAAAGTCCAGTCAGGAAAGTGTGGACCACACACATTCTGTATCGAGCCTTGAGCCCTGGAGGTAACAAATGGGTTAAGCGT
>JAAKFP010000035.1 GCA_011065005.1 Chlamydiota bacterium
CAAGATTTTGGTTCATAACCGCTTACAATGGAGGGTCACATTCCCATACGGTGAAGGGGCCCTCCATTGTAAGCGGTTGTGGGCCAAAAGGTTGTGCTTATAGATCATTTTCAACTGCGTTTTTTAGGTTTAAGGAAGATTTAGGGGAGAATTTCGAAATGCCCGTCATGAAATCCGATAATCACCCTTCCTGCCATATTGAAAAAGAAGCCGGTTTCAATGACGCCCGGCAAACTTTGGATCTGTTCATCATCGTGTTCAGGATTCATACAAGGATACTGCAGTTTCACATCGACAAGATAATTTCCATTCTCAGAGAGATAAATCTCTCCACTTTGATCTTTTCTCAATGGTCCTGGATAGCCAAGTTCCTCGAGCTTAGCTAGAGTAGCAAGATAGGCGAAGGAAGAGATCTCTACAGCTAAAGGGAAACGACCGAGATGATTCACCAATTTCTCTTCATCTACAATCACCACTAATTCCTTACTCATCCCTGCAATGATTTTCTCTCTGAATAAGGCGCCGCCGCCGCCTTTGATCATCCGTTTTTTTTGGTCTATTTCATCAGCGCCATCGACAGTAAGATCTAGGGAAGTTCGACTGTTGATATTGATTAAGGGGATCCCTTCCGATTTTGCCTGCTCGTAAGAGGGTATCGAAGAGGCGACAGCAGAAATATTCAATCCTTCTTGACACCGTTCTCCGAGGCGAGGGATAAAATAAGCGACAGTGGAACCGGTTCCAAGACCTACGATCATTCCCTCCTGGACGAGGTCAGCTGCAGCGATTCCAGCTGCCTTTTTTGCATTGTTAATATCTTTTTGGTTCGACATTTTCTTTACGTTCAATTCCAATTTAAGTACTCTTTACTGAAAAATTGAATTATTGGTGGTGCTATGATTACATTACAAGAACTTTGTTTAACCCTCGATGAACTTCTCGATGTTCCCACTTTTTCCGATTACTGCCCAAATGGACTTCAAGTCCAAGGAACTCCCGAAATCAAAAAAGTTGCCACAGCAGTAAGTGCTAGCCTTGCAACGATCCAGACCGCTGTCGATCATGGTGTAAATGCTTTGATCGTGCATCATGGTATGTTCTGGAAAGGCGACAGTTATGTGGTGAGTGGGGTGAAAAGAGAAAAACTTCACCTGCTCCTTAAAAATAACATATCACTGCTTGCTTATCACCTTCCCCTTGATGCCCACCAGGAGCTTGGAAATAACTGGAAAGCAGCACAGGATATGCAGTGGAAAAACCTCACCCCTTTTGGAGAATTTAACGGGACGCCAATAGGCGTCAAAGGTACCATAAACCCACAATCTGTTTCGGATTTTCAAAAAACGCTCGAGAACTACTACCAACATCCCGCAAATTGTGTTTTCGGAGGGAAACAGGAGGTGGAATCTGTAGGTTTAATCTCTGGAGGAGCCTACAAGATGATCTCTGATGCCATCAGAGAAGGGTTAGATTGCTTCGTCACAGGAAATTTCGATGAACCAGTGTGGCACCAAGCCTTCGAGGAAAAGGTCAACTTCTTTGCCATGGGACATTCGGCAACAGAACGGATCGGCCCACAAGCCCTAGGAAATCACTTAAAAGAGCACTTTGGTATAGAATCTACCTTCATCGACATCCCAAATCCCTTCTGAAAGCGGGGAGGGGAGTGAGCTTGCAGAGGGGTTAAACACAGAGGCACAGAGACTCAGAGAAAAAAGAGAATATTTTTTTTATTCTCTTTTTTCTCTGAGTCTCTGTGCCTCTGTGTTTAAATTTCTATACCACTCTCCTTCGCACCCTCTCCTCTCTACTTCTTGATGCGGCCGGCAAGTGGTGGTGAAGGTTTCGTTTCTCCGGCTTCTTTTTTTAACTCTTTTTGGAGATGGGAAACATATTTGCTTTTAGCCTTTTCAGGATGGCGGTTTGCGTCAAAAAGTTTTCGTTTATGAAGAGGTACCCGCTCAGATTTATGGCGATCAATCCAGATTCTAATGGCCTCTTTCATTTTAGCGATGGCTTTTTTGCTGATCTGTGCATCCACAGCCTCTAATTGCTTTTTCAATTTTTTTCTTGCTTTCAGTATCTGTGGGCTCTCTTTGGCTTTACCAGGCTTAACCTTCATTGCAACCTCCTAGGGTTATACCTTTACTATACCATATTATCTCATTTTTTGGACAAGACGGTCTCTTGTCGTTTAGACCATTGACAGAAAAATACTTAAACCCCCAGAATAGGTGATTCATATCGTTAATACTCATCCAATTAGAATTGGCTCTGAAAGGAAAAACATGACCAACGTCATCCAAATTTTAAAAAAACGGGGATTAATCGAGGCGATGACAAGCGAAGAGCTTTGTGACCTCGCAGAAAACCCCCTTAAAGTATACTGCGGCTTCGACCCAACAAGCGACAGTCTCCATCTAGGAAATATGGTAGCAATCATGGGTCTTGCCTGGTTTCAACGCCTGGGTCATACCCCCATAGCCCTTATCGGAGGCGCCACAGGGATGATTGGGGACCCTTCAGGAAAAGCAAAGGAGAGACGGCTTTTAGATGAAAAAACTCTGAGAAAAAATGCTGAAGGAATAAAGAAAGATCTCGAGACGGTTCTCGACTTCGACCACCCCACATCTAAGGCAATGATGATCGACAACCTCGACTGGCTGGGGGAGTTTTCATTCATCCATTTTCTTCGAGAGGTCGGTTCCTGCTTCCGTGTCGGAACCATGCTCGCCAAAGAGAGCGTTAGACTCAGACTAAACTCCGAAGAGGGGATTAGCTTCACAGAGTTCAGCTACCAACTACTACAAGCATACGATTTCTTATACCTCAACGAAAAATTTGGTGTGAACGTACAGATTGGCGGGAGTGACCAATGGGGAAATATTACCGCTGGGATAGATCTCGTTCGAAGGGTTCGCGGTGAACAAGCATATGGGGTGACGTTTCCCTTACTCATGACCAGCGATGGGAAAAAATTTGGTAAATCCGAAGAAGGAGCTATCTGGCTTTCTTCCGAGAAATGTTCGCACTATCAGTTTTATCAACATTTATTCCGCGTGACAGACGCCGATGTGATTCGCCTCATGAGAATGCTTACTTTCATGGATATGGAAGAAATCCATGAATATGAACGGAAAATGTTGCAACCCGATTATGTTCCAAATACCGCTCAGAAGCGCCTGGCAGAGGAAGTTACCCGCATTGTCCGCGGCGAGGAGGGTCTTCAAACGGCTTTACGTGTTACGAGTACTGCGAAACCCGGCTCAGACACAGCTCTCGACGCGGAAACACTGGAAAGCATTGCTGCCGATATGCCTTCTTGCACTCTAAAAGCCCAGGAGGTCGTCAACGAAAAAGTTGTTAACCTTCTCGTTTATACAAAACTACAGAGCAGCAGGGGACAAGCCCGACGCCTAATTATCAACGGTGGCGTGTACCTGAATAACGAAAAAATGGCTGATGAAAACAGAGTGATTTCTCAAGAAGATTTAATCGATGGGCGCATGCTTCTTCTAGGCGTTGGTAGAAAAAACAAGAAGTTAATCCGTCTATCGAAAGAAAATGAGTAATGAGAAAAATAGCCTTGAAGCTAAATAGCAATTGTTTATGATAGATACTAACCTTTAACTCGGCTTTGCAAAGTCGAGTTTAACACGTTGATTCAGTAAATTGCTTCGTGAGGATTTCGTGAAACATGAAAAATAAGCAATTTTTGATGATCGACGAAAAATATCCGATATTCTTAAAAATTGCATGGCGATTTGAAAAAAAGTACTTGCTTGAAATTTAACAGGATATGTTAATATCAACATAACTATTTTTCGGTTAGGAAGAGTCGGTGGCATTATTAATTTGAAGGAGTTTTAGCGTTATGTCTTCCAATGATAAGAAAAGCACAATGACAAAAAAGAGATTAATCAATTCGATCTCACAAGATAAAGGGATTCATCCCAATGACGTGCGTCATGTTGTTCAAGCCTTCCTTGACAAGATGACCGAGTGTCTAACTAATGGAGATAGATTGGAATTTCGCGATTTCGGTGTCTTTGAAGTTGTGGAAAGAAAGCAAAAAATTGGACGAAATCCCAAAAATGCTGCAGTGCCTATCATCATTCCTGCAAGACCTGCAGTGAAATTTACTCCTGGGAAAAAAATGCGCAAACAGATTGAATGTTCCGGTTCAAAATGTTCGACTGCAACGAAATAAGGCCGCTGTCGGTACGTTTGGTGCATTCTGCGGTTGATATTAAGCCAGGTGCTGTGTGAATTCAGGCTACATCCATGTAGGGTGCGGTCCTGGATTCAAAGTCTTGCTTTAGCAAAATAATTCATGGGCGCAGCTTTTTTAGCTTTTTTTCGTAACAATAGTTAGTGCTCTGCAGATGTTTTCTTAGAAAAAGGGAATCTTACCATGTTGTTCCGTCAGATCTTTATTTTGGTGATAGTCGCAATATTTGGCACTATCGGTGTTGCTGCTTTTCTAAAAAAGAAAGACAAGAATGAGGAGCAGTCCCGTACAACAGCCTTTGAGGTCGTCTCGGAACCAATAGAAATAGAGCTTTACAATGAGGTGTCCATAGCTTCGAGTTATCTCACGCCGGAACAACCAATCGTCACTTCTAAGAAAATACCTGAAGAGTCAAAAGAAATTTCTCCCATAAGTGTTGAGGATCTTCCAGAAGCAAATCGAATCGATGAGTTTTTTAATAAGCGTGATCCCAGGTTGCCGATTGTTCAGACAATTGTCTATAAAAGTCGAGTTTCTTGGCAAAAAGGGCGTGCTGCTTGGATTGCAGATTATGCTTCACACTACAAGACATCTCGACATTTCATTGCTCGGAGCCTGAACGGAAAAGCTGATTATGAAAAACAAGATATCGGTGAGGGAGATCGTTTCAATGTCTTTCGTGAAGACAAAGATTTTGAGTTCTACCTTCTTATTGACATACTTTCAAGCCGCATGTGGTTCTACTGCTACGACAAAGACACCAATGAACGTGTATTGCTAAAGACCTATGCTGTCGGTTTAGGGCGTCCAGACGATGGCTCAGAATCGGGATACCTGACCCCTCTAGGAAAGTATACCCTTGGCGATAAGATCGCAGTCTACCGCCCAAAGACAATGGCGTTCCACCATGGTGAAAAGATTGAAATGGTGCGAGTCTTCGGTACTCGTTGGATTCCCTTTGGTGAGGAGGTCAGCGACTGCACTGCATCACCGAAAGGGTATGGAATACATGGATTACCCCTTTCTCAAAACGAGAAAGGTGAGCTCGTAGAAAATACCGAGACTCTAGAAAAATATGAGAGTGATGGATGTATTCGCATGGCGACAGAGGATATCGAAGAGCTTTTCGCCATTATTATTACAAAGCCCACAACGGTAGAGCTCGTCAAAGGGTTTCATAAGGCAACTCCTCCTGGAGAGGAAGCTGGTGACAAGATTCACCACTGAAGACTGTGAGATCACTGAGAGAACGATTGAAACAAGGAGAAAAACATGCCCTTAGATCTAAGAGCTGCTGTAAATTCCTCTCCTTTTGGAAGGCTCCCTAATGAAGCAATTCAAGGCTGTTTTTCTTTTTTAGATACTCCGACACGCGGCAGACTTGCTAGAGTGTGTCAATTATTTCGAACAATCTCAGAAGAAAATGCTTTTTGGCGCCCTCTCTATCTTCAAAGGTGGAACAAGAATACTCCTGCAGTTTGGGTTGGTATGCTCCCCAACAAATGGAAAGATCAAGTTGGGAAAATAGCAAAGGCTGATTTTACAAGAAAAACATTTCACATTCCCGATGACCCATATGAACCAAGTTTTAATATTTCAGACAACGTTTACAATTCCATTTTATGGGCCCAGGGCTTGTTTAATGAAGCGACACATCCCAAAGTAAAGAGAGAGCCTCTAGAGGAAGAAAGAGGAGTCGAATCTTACGATAACTTATTTGGAGAAATGACTGCATTGATTGGACTGAATCTCAATGGAACGGAACGCTTATGTGCTGGGATGCTTTTCGAGAAGGATAATTATATAGTAAGGACTTGTGAGATTTTATCATCCTTGCGAAGTGGAGACTTTTCTTCTTTTCATTCGAGTTTTCTAGAGAATAGACGATTGTTCATTAAAGCCTGTCCAACGTTAGGTTGGTGGCTGTCTTCTTTGCTTTCCAAAGTGTGTGATCGACCTTTTACAAAAGAGCAAGAGATATTTTTTCCCAGCCGAATAGAAACGGACAGAGGAGAATGGACAAGGACCCGAAGACTCCTTCAGGGATGTGCGCTGTTGTGGACCCAAGAAGGGAAGGAAGAAATTGCCTTTATCACAATGTTCTGCGTTGAAAAAATCGGACAGCATCTTCTGGCTTCCATTTCAGAAGACCTGTACAACTATGATGAATTATCAGACCATTGTGATGACGGCATGAAGAAAGATATCCAACCAGAAGAGTCTGGTGACTGTGGGGTAGCTGATGATGAGTCAGAAGAGTCATTCGATTTCAACCTTTTTAACATAAATCCTTCTCCTCCAACAGGTTGTTTTGGGAGGCGGGAGTTCACATATGATCTTCATAATGTAGAGTTGTGTCTCATGGAAGACCAAATGGAGACCCTTCTTACGCAAAAGCAATCGGCTTTGTGGTGGGAAAAATGGGCAGATGCTTTAACCCACAATCCTCAGGAACCTTTTATCCATCAATGGAGAAAGGGGATGCATGCGTATCATCAGGCATTTGATTTGATTGACGTGAGAGACCGTACTAACCGACAACGCTTAGGAAAAAAAATGGCCAAAAAGCTGCTCACTTTTCGAAAAAACTGCAGTAATAAAACCATAGATGCCACACTATTACGTGCGATTACTACAACCTTAAAACAACTGAAAAGGGGGGATTTGGAAGCATATTGCCTGCTTACGGATTTTGTAATCACTTTTTCCCTCAAAGATGAGTATCCAAGCTTACTGAGCGTTTTAAGGAATCAGAGGTATATGTACACAAGGAACAACCGATTGACTCAAGTTCATTTGCTTTCTTTACAATTAGAATTGCATTATTTAACAGGCGATTTTAAGAATGTCGGCATAGCATGGGCCAATCTTTGTTCGAAGTATGTGCCACAGATTGAGGTTGGATCAGATTTTTTTGGCAATCCCGAAGACAATCGCATCGAAAGGGAAGCCAATCCCCATAGCTGGCTAGCTAAATTAATCCAATGTAGCGATGAGGTTTGTCAAGAAGTTATTAGGTTAAACATGCCTTCTGCTCATGTGCAAATTGGGCGTGCTTATGCTTTTTATCGATTGGGTGAAATCGAAACCTCGCTCAAAATTTTAAACACAGTAATCGTTTTATCGAAACTCCGTCCAACGTTGGATAAAGATGATCTTCCTTGGTTAAATGAACTCAGTCAATCGAATTTTATTGCTGTGCTCATTTATTCTTTTGTATACACTGAACTTCAAGATCTCAAGGGCTATTTTCTTGAAAGTTTAAAGCATCACCCTTCAAAAGAATTTTTCATTTACCATAATTTAGCGATTCGTCTCTATTTTGAAAGAGAATATGATGTCGCGCTTCGCTATATCAAAAAAGCGATTCAAGTCGACCCCGATGAAGCTGAAGCACATAGAATCTTGGGATTGATTTACCATAAGCTAGGGTTTAAGGAAAATTCCCAAGAAGAACATGATGAAGCAAACGTCTTAGAACTCAGTTTGTATTCTTGCAACAAAAATTACCAACAAGGCGAACTCCTTTTTTTTCCTGTTGAAGATATTCTATAATGGTCCACACGAGCATCACTCAATACTATTTAGCACTGCATGTTCATACCCCACCGTATGAAGTCATCGTCTCATTAGAAGAAAAATGGGATAAGGTTACTCAAGCCTGTGTTCGTGTTTTTGCAAAATTGGAAGCTGCAAAGGTAGAAAGTAGGGGGCTTTTTTTTTGGTCAGTCAATCGAGAACTGCAGCATCTTTCTTCGGTGCATTTTGATGATATTTTATACAATCAGAAAATAGTCAACAGGATTGCCGGTGAGTTGCAGCGACTGTTTTCCTTTGTCTATCAAATGGGAGATGACATAGGTATTTCCCATTCTTTTCGACACGTCCTTGACGATATAGAAGATTTTCAGATCAGCCGTTTGTATATGGATCGGAAAGAGGAAATAGTCGATCCGGAGCTTAATGCAGAAATTGCTAAGCGATTAACAGAAAAATGCCAAAGACATTTGCGAAAGGTCACTGAAGAGTGCATCGCATTACAAGAGAAAATGTGTGCAGCTTCTGATTCCATAGAACGTTGCTCTGCTGCCAAAGGCGATCAGAAAGTTCGTTATGATGCAAATATTGACAAGTCTGGGTTGCCTAAAAAACAGCGGCTAACCTTAGAAAGGGATCGGGCTCAAACCGAATTAGATCTAGAAAATGCGATCGAAGTAAGCAAGAGAAAATGTGGATCCATGAAAAATGAACTACGGGAAATGAAACGACGTCTTGTAGGAATAGAAAAGGATCTAAGTTATGTCACTCAGTTGAGAAAAGATTGCAATCCACCAGAAAGTTGTAAAGGAGAGGCAGTCGCCTCTCCCGTAGTGGATATGAGGCCGCAGCCTGACTTGAATGAAGTATTTGATCCGGATGCAATTAAAATTCTTTTTCAACTCTTTACTGGTTCTCCCAAGCAGGCACTCAGAACATTTAGACGCATACTAGAAACCTGTTTATGGGAAAAAATCGATGAGACCTCTTTGCACATGGTACTCATGCCAGTGATCCATATTGTTCGACAGGTTGTTTATCCATATTCCAAAGCAGTCGAAAAGACATTTTCTTTCTTAGAAAAGTGTTTTTCTGTTCCTCCTACAGAAGTGGAACTGTTAAAGCAAATGGATGAAAGCAATATGCTTACCACCAATTCATTCTTGTTGGAATGTGTACAAATGTCTGGAGGGAAAAAGGTTCCCAATTTAGGTAGTATCTTACAGGTATACCATTATTTACCAGAAGAGCCGAAGAAAGAGTTTATCCGACGATGTCTTTCTTCGTATTGCTGTGATTTTGTTGAAGAAGTCGTGAAGTCTTGCACGATTCCAAACCCAGTGGGCTTACAAGCTCTGAATATTTGGCTAAAGGTTTTACTTCTCAAAGTTGAAAGTTTGCATGATGTTACCTTTCTCTATTATTATCTAGGGAGAGTGGAAGAAAAGCGGAAAAATAAGCCTTCAGCGATGCAATTGTATTTTAAAGCTGTTGAGGGTGAGGGAATGCATGTTTCTAAAGCCTATTATAAAATGGCCCTTTTACATGTGCCACCAAGAAACATTGAAGATGGAGGGTGGATTAAATCTCATTTACGTCAAGCCGTATGTTGTTATGATGATAGACTTTCTTTGCGGTTGCATCAATGGCGAAAGCTCGGAGGTAAGCGTAATTTATTACAAAAGATTTCGGGCTTATTTGATGTTGTTTGTTCAGAGGAATCTTGTTTTGTAAAAGCGAGAGACTGCATGCAGTTTGGTAAACAGCTCGTTCTAGATGGAAAATATCTCGAAGCGATTGAGTGGCTAGAAAAGAGCCTTGCCTTAGACCCGAGGCTGTGGGAAACCCATTTTGACTTAGGACTCATTTACGAACAGCAAAACCGTTCAGGAAAAGCACGGGATCATTATCAAAGAGCAACGATGTACTTTTATCAGTTTCAGCAAGCTCTGGGGATTAGTGAGACGGATAATGGTGCATATCGAGAGCTTTTGTTTGGGTCGGTTGAAGGTATGATGAAGAAATTTGATGTGCGCTGCGAAATTTTTACGCATAACATTGTGATCCAACTAGAGAGGGCACGGGAACTGTTAAATGAACTGCAGGTGAGTTTACGTAAATTGAATCATCAATCTGATGCAACCCTAGAAGCTGTTACGAGAAATGTTAGACAAGAGTTATTAGTGAAAATGCGACATATTCTCGATCAAATGATGTGGGTATTTTATCAAAAGAGAGTGGGGGAAGAGATCATGGAGCTCTATTTTCCAGTCAAACTCACTTCTAAGGACAAAGAGCATAGTTTAAAGAGTGCCGAAAATAAAGTGGATGAATTTTTGAAAAATGCACGTATTAAAAGAGATTTCAAGCGGTATTTAGGACCGTTTTATGAATTTTTGTGTTACCTTCAGCCAATTTATAACAAGAATTATCGGTGGCTCGGATTCTTAGCTGAAAGAGCGGGCAAAGATAAACACGAAAAAATTACCCCTCAAGTTCCTGTATTTAAAATCAATCCTGATATGACTTTTAATACGGGATTAGGTTTTATTCCCAGCAAGGCTGCTCTCTCATCCACGGAACTTCCTCCTGTGCAAGAAATTGCTGAAGCCTGTGAAGAAGCTTTAATCGGTGTAGAAGAACTTGTAGACGATATCGCAGCCTTTACTTACGGTTGGGTTTCGAAAAGGGCCTTTATCATGTTGACAAAGGGTGATGTGAAACAATCTGAGAGGATATGGCAGCGCCTTGTTCAACTTAAATGCATTGATGAACAATGTCATTTTTCTGAAGATTCATTTGAAAGTGGTTGCAGAGCCTTTCTCAAAGAAGAAGCGTTTGAAGGTGTTCCTGTTGAAGATGTCGTGTCTATCATAAGGGATATTCGAAACAATAAAGATCAAAAAATAAACCAATCACTGTAGAGGCGTAACCGTTCACGCCCCCCTTTTTCAGGTCGCGAAGAGGTAAGCGTTAAATAAGCCCATCTTTTATCTGATTAGCGAAACGGTTATTCTTTCCCTTCAAGAACACATCAAGGAGAAAGAATGTCTAACCAACAATTATCAAACCTCGCAAAATAGATCATGTTGTTGAGTGTATTAGCGCTTTGACAATCAGCCTTCGAATATCTTCAAACACAACCCTTATTACGGGAAATTTTCTTGTCTCTTTTTTTGATGAACTTTACTATTCTAGAATCAAAAAATCAGATTTCGACCGACTTTTTCGGTCAATTTTTCAATCTAACGCGATTATAATAATCAGGAGTTCTGAGCCTAAAGACATATCTGTTAGTAGCCCGGATGTTACACTTTGATGAAACAGGAATGAGATGTGAGAAAAAACTTCACTGGGTGCATGTAGCCTCATCTGCTTTGGCAACTTTATACACGATCCATCCTAAACGTGGTCGAGAAGCAATGGACGCAGCAGGTATTTTGCCTCAGTTCAAAGGAATTGCAGTTCACGACCATTGGTTTCCCTATTTTGCTTATGAACAGATTGCGCATGGATTATGCAACACCCACCACTTAAGAGAGTTTACTTTCATCCATGAGAAAGAGAAAGAAGAGTGGGCAAAACAAATGAAAGATCTTCTCATTTTGGCAAAGCAAGAGGTAGAGAAATGTGCAGACCAAGAGACGCTTGCTGTAGAGATTTTGC
>JAAKFP010000350.1 GCA_011065005.1 Chlamydiota bacterium
TTTTGGCCCACAACCGCTTACAATGGAGGGCCCCTTCACCGTATGGGAATGTGACCCTCCATCGTAAGCGGTTATGAACCAAAATCTTGCACTTATAGATCATTTTCAACTGCGTTTTCTAGGATCAATAATCTATGTTTTATCCTTCCTATCTTGTTCATCCTGATTGTTTTCTCTAGTCGTCAAGTATATGTCGAAAAAGAGCTGGGAGAATTGGGGTAAATTTTGTAAATTTTTATTCTGAATTTGTCTAGGAAATAGTCCTAAGTTTTGTGATGAACCAGATTTATGGCGCTATGAGAACTTCGCCTCGACCATTAGCATAGAAAAATCACTGTTTCCCTTGTACTTGCTTTTAAGATGCGTATCGATGGCCTCAAGGGTATCAAATTTTAGAATGGAAGCGCCCATATTTACACCACGATATTCATTGCCGGCTGAATCAAATAAAACAGGGTTTCCCTTATCAAAGTAAACTACGACCGTATGACCTTCACAGGTAATCACGCCATAGAGAGTTTTTTCTCGTTTATCTGAAAGAGTTTTCAGGGTCGTAATCAAGTCTGTAAATCCATCCTCTACCTCCTTCAGAAAGGGATACATACTTGGAGTACTTGCTCGCTCAGCTTTAAAAGTATCCGAGTATATTCCTTCACTTTCATCTTGAGGTGCATGAGCCTCCAAATGCTGCGGCCCCCCATTTTCTTGAATTTTCGTGGCCAACTCCTCAAAAAAAACTTGCTTCGTTCCAAACCCTCGCGTTTGATGAGCCGCAATTCCATTTTTGATTACTTTATACATCTTCTGCTCGGTGTCAATCTGCTCCCCTTTTGCCAACGTAAAGATAGCTTCGACACAAATGGAAGCGCAAGCGTTCCGCCCTAAGGAAGGATTAATCCTCCCTTGGGAAAGCTCACAGACCAGGTCTTCCTCTTTAAGTAAGCCCAATTTTAGCCTTAAGCCCCTTTTAAGACCTGAATCCGAAAGAAGACGAATGATATCATCCTTCCATTCAGCCCGTTCAAAACCTTTGATTTTATTGAGGATTTCTTCGGTTAGTTTTGTTACATTGGTTTTTTCATATTTGTCTGGATTGTTAATAAAGATAACCTTTTTAAGTACATCTAGGTCGTTCTTTAGAGGGTGTTTTCCACTTAGGTTCCCTGCAATTTTTTTGGCTTCTTCATCTAACGATACTGGTTTTTCTTGTGAGGGCTTTTCCGCTTTTTTGCGAACAAAAACTTTATTGTAGAGTCCGGTTACACCATCTCGGACTCTTGTCCAGGTCTTTTTAAAAGATTTTCCAAGGGAAGAAAAAGTCTTAGCGATGCGCTTTTCAATTGCGGGCTTTTCTTTTGTTCCGGATGTTACGCGTCCCTCTAATTTCTCAAATTTAAGGGATAGCTCCGGGCCGGGTTTTTTAGCTGCAGGCTTATCGGCGGGAGGTGTTTCTTCGGGCGTTTCTGTTTCGTTTGGGGGAGGGGATGGTTCTGGACGGACAGGTCTAAGAATTTTTTCTGCGGTATCTTGGATTGTTTGGTATTGTCCTTTATAATTTCCTGGTTCAATGCATATTCCAGCTAGGGCAATGCCTTCATGAGTGATTTTAGTTTCTTTCAAATCCATGAAGGCAAACTGTTTTTCATCTTGTGCTTGTGTTAGCATTTCCGAGACCTGGGTCAAGAGCTTTTGCTCTTGTGGACTCAAATTATTGGGATCTATGATTCTTTTTCCCGCAGAAGTTGTGAGGGTGACTTTAAAAGCAGCACCCTTGTGGGGAAGGCGGATCAGTCCATCCTTTACTGTGACTTCCTCTATTTTATCGAGGCTCCCAACACCTAGAAGAGGTTCTGTTTTTGGAGCTCCTACTCTAATTGGTTCCATATATATGCTTTTTTTTATGATTTAGACGTTTGTTTTAAATATTTAGTTTATTAACTATCTAATACTATTATAATACTTTTATAAAGGTTTTTCAATAAAAAAATACGGTTTTTCAATAAAAAACGTTGCCAGGCACAATTATCAGACCCTAATAACCAGGGCGTTTTCTAGGATTATTCCAGCGCCATCTTCGATGGCGCTGGAAAATCTAAAATTTTGCAAAATGCTGATTATCAAGCATTAAAAAAACTATCAAATCTTTTTAATGAAAATGCCCTGCTTCGAAGGATCAGACGATCCCCGTCCCGCCTTCATAGAGGCTCTGTTGGAAGTTGTGCCTCATCAGCGTAGCATCGTCGTCTACTATGCGCCATGCGAATCCACTCGTCTGAAAGAACTTGCTCGTAATTTCCCCCGATATACTCTTGCAGTTCTACATAAGTTTTTCTCGACAAAAACTAATATTGATATCCTCTTCCTTTTCTAAACTTTGAGAATAAAGAAGGGTGAATTATTAGGCGCGGTAGCGCCGGAAGATGTAAGCCCCTTGTGAAGCGTTAGCGGAACGGGGGGGGTAAATGTCAAAAAAACATACAGCTGCGGGAGCAGCGCAAGAAACACCTTTCTATGACACATTCGTGTAAAATTCATTTTATTTGATATGATCGACAAAATGCCAGCAAACGCTGATCAACCCTGAAGTGCAATCACGTTTATAGGCGTATATGGGAGTGGCTGTAACGATTTGTGTTCGACTAATTTCTTACGCAGCT
>JAAKFP010000351.1 GCA_011065005.1 Chlamydiota bacterium
TGTGAGTAACCCAACGCGTGCGGGCTTCTATGATACAAGTATTATGGCTGTTGGCATTGCCGTTTTTGGTAATTATGCCTATATAACGGATATGATTACTTCTAGTCTTCAAATTATCGATGTGAGCAATGTGAGTAATCCAATGAGTGCGGGCTATTATCTTACGAATGACATTGCTTTTGGTGTCGCCGTTTCGGGCAATTATGCCTATGTGGCGGATAGGGGTTATGGCCTCAAAATCATCAATGTGTCCAATGTAATCAGTCCAACGCTTGCGGGCTCCTATGATACGCCTGGCCAGGCTTATGACGTCGCTGTTTCCGGCAATTATGCCTATGTGGCGGGAAGTACATCTGGTCTTAAGATCATCGACTTAGTACCTTGTCCTACAAATAGCAGTTTCTCAACTTCTTCTAATAATCCGACCACTACCACAATTTTCAGTAGTACAACTAACCCTATAAGTGAGAATTCAACAGATTCAACTAATCCGGTAACATCATCCACAAATAATCCGGACATCTCAATAACAAACAATCCTAGTACTCCCTTCGCCACAGAATATTCGACCACTAAATCCACAATCATAGAAGCTAGCCGCACCTCTGTTTCAAATGGCCCTCCTTTGTTATGGCTTGGCTTGCTTGGTGGTGGAGTTTTGTGTGTTTGTTTGATCGGAGGAACAGCTTTTATCCTTAAAAGACGAAGAAAATCTTCGGATAATGCGACAAGCTTTATTGAAGCCGGTTCAGAAACTCTTAGCAGCTTTGAATTAGAACCTGTGGTAGAGAGAGATCATAAAAAAATTGGAGGAGCGTATTACCAACTGAGTATCATTCGGGAAGAAGAAGCACGAGAAATTTATCGGCAAACAGGCCATTTAATTGTCTTCCCAGATGATAAGAAAAAACTCAAATATGTCCTCGGGAGAGGAAACTTTGGAGCCATTAAAGTGGCGCAACGGATAGAAGATCGTGCATATGTTGCTTCTAAAAGGGTGAAAGGCGAAGCGAATATGAGAGCATCCGCAGCAGAAGCCCAGATGCAACAGAAAGCTGCCGGGGAGAATATCCTTCCCATCTACAACACCCTTCAATTAGAAAAGGCTCTTTATCATTTCATGCCCTTAGCCGGCTTAGGAGATGGCAGTGCTATTCAAGAGCAATTATCCACCTTGAAAGATTCGCATCTTGCAACCGAAATCCTCAAGTGTGTAGCTAAAGATCTTTTGACGGGGCTAAAATCCCTACATGGAAGAGGGTATTATCATTTGGACATCAAACCCGATAACCTAGTCTTTACCCAAGACGGTACAGGTAATATCACCGATTTTGGCTGTGCCAAGGAAAGCACAACACCTCAAATTTCTTCAGATGCCATTGGAGATAACCGTTATTTTCCCCCTGATCGCTTGCAAGCGTGTAGGGATGAAACCACTTTTGATGGAGAGAAAGCGGATCTTTGGGCTGCAGGAATAACGCTTCTTCAAATCATGAAAAACTTGGATCCTTTCCAGTTATTTGAAATGCCCAGGCAATTTGAATTACGTGTTAAAAGATGTGGCCCGGACTTTTTTGAAGAAAAACTACAACGTTTTGAAGAACTACAAAAAGCAGAAGAAGGCACGATTTGGTGGGTGATCAAAGAACTTTTAGATCCCTCTCTAACGACCCGTATTACGGCGCAAAAAGCATTAGAAGCCCCTTGCTTTAAAGGGTTAAATAAAGCCATTCAAGCAAGGATGTTTGAAGATCTGAAGAGAGAACAGGTCGCCCAAAGTATACAAGTCAAGAAAGAAGAAGTGAATCTTAGCAATTATGATAATATTGCACAAGTTGCGATGAGGCGAGAAATTTATGATTCAGCACAGCATCAGCAATTTTACAGTGATGGTAAAGCGTCCCATAGGAAAAGACTTGGTCACGATCAAGATTATCTGTTCACACCAGACAATCCAAAAGGTATTGAAGCCCCCGATGTCGCAACCCTTGAGAGTAGGTATCAAAAGACTCCTGATTTCGTAACCAATGAGATTGTATATCAAAAGACCCCCGATATCGTAACCAATAAAATCGGTAAGAGAGAAGGTGATCTATGAGTCATGCACTATCTTCAGCAGCGAGCTGCCTGGCCTCCTTTTGGAAAGCAGAACCTTCCAAAACAGACCATATCTTCTCCAAGCAGAGTGATCCCTTTCAGGTAGAAACACAATTGGTCACAAGAGCATTGAATCAGATGATCAGTAGCCAAAAATCACTTGAAGGATCCGGTTGAAGTCTCTCTGATGCGTAAAAACGTAAGCCCTGAAAATATTGAGCATCGATTCTTATACTGTCGTGCAGATGAACGACCAAATGCTTTAATCAATCTCATCCGGCAGACTAAGCCTAAGCAGAGCATTATTTTTTGCCATACCCGCAGCGAGGTGGAGAAAGTTTGCAGGGCCTTAAGAAATGCAATTGATGCGGTGGACTTTTTATGGCTCGCTGAATCAAGACGCTCGTAAGATCATCACACGCAAATTTCGCAATGGACGGGTGAAACACCTCGTAGCTACAAATGTCGCCGCTCGAGGCCTAGATTTTTCTAGCGTGAGCCATGTTTTCATCTACCATCTTTCTGATGATCCAGATATTTACGTA
>JAAKFP010000352.1 GCA_011065005.1 Chlamydiota bacterium
ATTTTTGGGCTAGTTCATTTCGCTGAAAACATAGATTCACCTGTGCTCATATTTTGAAGCAGCTCTGTTTTCAGCGAAGTTTTGCGCAGCAAGCTGCGGGGAATTTACCCAAAAGGATTAAATGTGATAATGGAAGACGGGAGTGAAAGGAAGGTCACGGGAAAAAACATCGTCATAGCTACAGGTTCCTACCCTTTCGTTCCAGATATCAAAGGGCTAAAAGATTGCCCACACTGCACCAACGAAACGATTTTCGACTTGGCGGATATTCCCAAGAGCTTGGGGATTATCGGAGGAGGACCCATCGGCAGCGAATTAGCGCAAGCTTTCCAAAGGCTTGGATCGCAAGTGACCATCATTCAACATGGTGCTCATCTGCTGAAACGGGAAGAGTTCGAAGCGCAACAGGTGATCGAAGAGGTCTTCAGAAAGGAAGGAATCACAGTAAAAGGGAATTGTGAGCCTGTGGAAGCAAAACACCTGGATGGGGTCATTCAACTTACCATTCGCCACAAGGCCGACAACAGAGAGGAAACCTTTGAAGTCGACCACCTCCTTGTTTCTACCGGCCGACGTCCTAGCATTGAAAAACTGAATCTGGAACATGTCGGCGTTCAGACACACAAACGGGGTGTCGAGGTAGACAAATATGGCCGCACATCACAAAAACATATTTGGGCTGTGGGTGATGTCGTCGGTCATGCCTTGTTCACCCATGTCGCGGAAAATGAAGCCAGAACAGTGCTCACGAATCTTCTCCTGCCATGGCCCCTGGGCAGCAAGCTCGACCGCTCTCAGGCTATCCCCAGAGTGACCTATACCGATCCCGAAATCGCCAGCGTCGGCCTCAACGAAGAACAGGCCAAAGATGCATATGGAACGAATAAAATCGCCACCTATTTTGTGCCCTTCTCCGAGGTCGATCGCGCCATCACCACAGGACGCACCGAAGGGTTTGTGAAAATCGTTACCAAGAAATGGAGCAGCAAAATTCTTGGGGCTACGATCGTATCCCCTCGCGGCGGTGAGATGCTCGCACAACTCACCACCGCCATGCGAGCAAACGTTCCTCTACGGAAGCTAGCATCGCTGATCCATGCCTACCCAACCTATAGCTTAGCCATCCGCAAAGCCGCAGACCAATGGCTCACAAAAACGATTCTTCCCAACCTTCTCAAAATCGTAGGAAAGAAATAATGCGACGTTTTATTCCTCTCATCATCATCGTCATCCTCATGGTTTTAGCTTATATTTTTGGGCTCCATGAATACCTTTCCTATGAGACCCTTAAGGGGCACAGAGCCACATTAAAGACCCTCGTCGACACACATCCGATCCTAGCCCCCCTCCTTTACATTTTTGTCTATATGGTATCCACAGCGCTATCTATTCCGGGAGCGATCTTTCTCTCCCTCTTCGGAGGCTTCCTCTTCCCCCAGCCCTATAGTACCATATTCGTGGTAACCGGAGCCACACTTGGCGCGATTCTCATCTTCCTCGCGGCCCGCACTGCCCTCGGAGAGATTTTGAAAGAGAGAGCAGGACCGCTGATGCAGAAAATGCGTGCAGGATTCCACGAAAATGCTGCAAACTATCTTATCTTCCTAAGGCTTGTTCCGATTTTCCCTTTCTGGCTTGTCAACCTCGCTCCAGCATTTTTTGGGGTGCGACTCATTACTTTTGCGTGGACGACATTTTTTGGCATCATCCCCGGAGCTTTTGTTTTCACACAAGCCGGAGTAGGCCTTGGAGCCATCCTCGACGCCGGAGAAGCTCTTTCTATTGACGCCATTTTTAACAATCAAATCAAAATTGCCTTGATCGCTTTAGGGATCTTTGCTTTACTACCAATTGTCATCAAGAAATTCCGAAAAAAAACCACCTAAATGCCATCATGATCGATTCCAGATACCGCTCTCCCTACCAATCTCTGTTGATCGATCCCATTCTTCCAAAGCTTGTAAAACTTAATATCAATCCTCACATCTACACCTCGTTTGCATTTATCTCTGGAGTCGCCATCATCCCCGCCCTATATTTTCAAAGCAACGGATTCGCATTTCTACTTCTTCTTCTGTCCGGCTTCCTCGACACCCTGGACGGTTCGATCGCTCGAGCAAAAAATGCAACGACACCAAAAGGTGCCGTATTCGATATCATATCGGACAGGGCTGTTGAAGCTTCGATCATTATAGGACTCTATTTGATGGACCCTTCTTCGCGTGGGCTTCTCTGCCTGTTGATGCTAAGCAGCGCATTTCTTTGTGTGACCTCTTTTCTTGTGGTGGCTGTCTTTGTTGAGAACGATAGCAGCAAAGGCTTCCACTATAGTCCCGGCATCATGGAACGCGCCGAGGCATTTCTCTTTTTTAGTGTGATGATTCTTTTTCCTTCTACATTTGAGACGCTAGCATGGATATTTGTTGTTCTTGTTGCCCTAACAGCGGTGATTCGTATATGGGAGTTTGGGAGGGGGGACTTTGGTCGAGAGGATATTTAACCACAGATACAGGTTGGTAGAGAGGCCGGTCGCCCGACCTCCCCCCGGTTAAGAACCCATCGTGCGGATTTCCCGCAATAGGCTCAGGACTCCCATTCACCTAGCCGTTGAATAAGTT
>JAAKFP010000353.1 GCA_011065005.1 Chlamydiota bacterium
GCTTCTTTCTTTGCAAGCTTGTAATCGTTCAGGTGAAAAGTAGCGGTTATCACCAATAGCATCATGTGATATTTGAGAGCCTTTTACTTTTTTTGCACAACCAAAATCGGTGATATATCCTGTGCCATCTTTGGTGAAGACGATGTTTTCAGGTTTTATGTCCAGATGATAGATCCCTTTTTCATGCATGGTTTTGAGTCCTGTTAAAATATCACGGACCACAAACTTGAGAATTTCTGTGGCAAGCATGGGGTTGTGCAGGGCAGATAGATGGCTTTGAACTTCTCTTCCATTTCCAAAGCCCGCGAGTGGCATGAAATGATAGAGAGTCTCTTCTAAGCGAATAGTGTTGTAGATCGGAAGAACATTATCTCCGGCAGCCTCTTTCTGCATATCGGCTTCTTCTTCGGAGGCTCTTATGTTCTCTTCGCCTTTCACCTTTTTAGAGGCGACGTATTTCTGATCTTCTATCCGTTGGGCCACCTTAATGGCTCCAAAGTTTCCTTTTCCGAGGACATATTTGAATTTTTTCTCACCTTCGGGGAAGACAATCAAATGACTTGTTTGCTCATAGACCTCTCGGGCTTCCTCTTTTGAAATTTTACTCAGCTGGTAGTACTGCCTACCAATTTTTTTGTGTCTCTCTATCACAGGTTCCATCACAAAGCTATCATGAGCTTTGGATCCTTGCTCAATAAGGCTTGGAGCATTATTCGAGGATTGTCTTCGTCTGCGAAGAATAAGGACTGTGCCTCCGGTTAGGCCAAGGCAGAGTGCTCCTCCAGCGGCTAGGCCTACAATCCATAGAAAAGAGGGAGTATCTGGAGAAGAAATCCCCGTCGTGGATATGAAAATAGGAGTTTTTGTCTTCGTAGAATCGGCAGAAAGAAAAAGGGTGGTAGTCGTAGATTGCAAAGTGGGAGCCAAGAGACTTGTGGAGGAACGGGAGGTTGAGGAACTTGGAGTAGGAATAGTTATGGAGGAACTTGTGGAGGAACGGGTAGTTGAAGAACTTGGAGTAGGAATAGTTGTGGAGGGACTTGTGGAGGAACGGGTGGTTGGGGAACTTGTAGAGGAACTACTGCTGGTAAGACTAGGACAAGATATATCAATGATCTGAAGACCTGAGCTACCATCCGCCACATAGGCATAATTGCCAGAAACGGCGACGCCCGGAGCATAGCCAGGCGTATCATAGGAGCCCGCAAGGGTGGGGTTAGCCACATTGGACACATCGATGATCTGAAGACCGGAAGTCCAGTCCGCCACATAGGCATAATTGCCGAAAAGGGCGACGCCTCGAGCAATGTCAGGTGTATTATAGGAGCCCGCAAGGGTGGGGTTAGCCACATTGGACACATCGATGATCTGAAGACCTCCCACATCCCAATCCGCCACATAGGCATAATTGCCTGAAAGGGCAACGCCATAAGCTGTGCCTGACGTATTATAGGAGCCCGCAAGCGACGGAGTTGTTACATTGGACACATCGATGATCTGAAGACCTGAGGCCGCATCCGCCACATAGGCATAATTGCCGGAAACGGCAACGCCATAAGCCCGTCCAATTGTATCATAGGAGCCCGCAAGTGTGGGGTTGGTCACATTGGACACATCGATGATCTGAAGACCTGAATCCCAATCCGCCACATAGGCATAATTGCCAGAAACGGCGACGGCATAAGCCTCCCCTAGAGTATCATAGGAGCCTGCAAGCGTGGGGTTGGCTACATTGGATACATCGATGATCTGAAGACCTGAGGCCGCATCCGCCACATAGGCATAATTGCCGGAAAGGGCGACGCCAAAAGCAATGCTAGGCGTATCATAGAAGCCCACAAGCGTGGCATTGGCTACATTGGACACATCGATGATCTGAATACCTGAGCCCCCATCCGCCACATAGGCATAATTGCCGGAAAGGGCGACGCCAAAAGTCCAGTCAGGTGTATCATAGCTTCCCACTAGTTGTGGACACAAGGATTGGCCTTGCACCGGTTCAGGCAGAAACAACATCCCTGCTAGCAATGCCCCTGGAAGAGCGCCACCCTCATGTCTGATCATTGCAGCGATCATGGACATCTGAAAAACAAAAGCTGTTTTGAGTGCGGCTGGACCCAGCGTTCCCTTCATCATTGCGATGGCATCAGAGACGTTGTTCTGGTTGGATTCCCACGATCTCCCCGCGGATATGAGCAAACCTCCGAGGAGACAAGCTGCGATACTTTTGCCCCAGGAAGCCCGATCTGACGTCGAAGGAGTGGCTCGATTAGGAGCCCCGAATTCCAGACTATCTGCCACGTAGATCAGATTCTCATGGGCTACATGATCATAGCTACTGCCAAAGAGTCCTGTGTTATAGCGGATATAGGTGGTTTGATAGCTTTCCGGATCTTCGAGCTTCCAAAGCACTCCATAATCCTCTCTCAGCTGATCAAAGAGCTTGTCCTTTGTCTCAAAAGTGTCGTAACCCCACTCACCTGCTCTTTGGAGTTTGCAAAAAACGTTGGGCTTTTCCCCGCGCAGGTCTTCGATCTCCCAGATGTCGACAGCGGCTTCATCGGCAAGCCAATGATTCAATGTTTTCTCATTGGGGAAAA
>JAAKFP010000354.1 GCA_011065005.1 Chlamydiota bacterium
CGAGAAAAAAAGGGGGCCTAAAGTTCTCGTTTTAGTCCCTACCCGCGAACTTGCGATGCAGGTGGAGAAAGAAACCCAAAAATATAGTAAGCAGCTGAGGGGTATCTATACAGTCTCTATTTATGGCGGCGTCCCCTATTTTAAGCAAAAAAAGACCTTATCAAGACCCTATGATATTCTCGTTGCCACTCCAGGGAGGCTGATTGACACCATGCAACAGCGGAAAATTGATCTTTCATCTGTTGAAATACTCATTTTAGATGAGGCGGATCGGATGTTGGATATGGGATTCATAGAACCGGTTGAAAAAATCATCTCCAAAACGTCAAAAAAACGACAAACTTTGCTATTCTCAGCAACTCTGAATAAGAAAGTATTATCCATCTCGAAAAAATTCCAGACCAATCCCTTTGAAATTAGAGAGGAGCCTGCAAAAGCCGAGCGGAACAATATCGAAAAAAGGCTTTACTACACTGACAATCTTAAACATAAAATATCTCTACTAGACAACCTTTTAGAAGATAAATCTTTCGGACAGGCGATCATCTTTACTTCAACAAAAAATCAAGCGGATGTACTTTCAAGGGATCTTCGCAATAAAGGGCATCATGCTGCCCCACTTCATGGAGACTTGAACCAAGGACAGCGATCTCGCACCATCAATGGATTGCGTGGGGGTAAAATTGATCTTCTGGTAGCAACCGATGTTGCCGCACGAGGGCTCGATATCGCCTCATTGAGCCATGTGATCAATTTCGACCTTCCTTACCATGCAGAAGATTTTATCCATCGTATTGGAAGGACAGGACGAGCTGGGGAAAAAGGGATTGCGATCACTTTTGCTTCTTATCGTGAAGGTCAATATCTTTCAAAAATTGAAAGCCTTCTCGACAAGCCGATGATCATTCACACTGTAGACGGTCTGGAACCGAAAACGAAAAAAGCCTCTTTTGACAAAACAAAATCGGGTAGAGGTAGGCCTAAAAAACGGTCAAGATTTCGTCAGGATTTCGAGAGAAAAAGCTCCCAAAAGAACTTCTTCGACAGGAAAAGCCGTCCCGCCAGAAAGTCAAAACCCGCATTCCAAAAAGGAAGTCGGGCATGACACTCGACGTCTGACCTGGGATGGCACAGATCGGCCTAAAACCCTACCGCCTCCTCACTGAGCATTCCGGTCAATTTCTGTCCCATAGTAGAGGAAAAGGATAGGCAGTATCGCACTATCCAGTTCGTTTAAAAGAGTTATTACAGGATGGACAGGATGGGTAGGATTAATAAAATAAAAATATCCTCTATCTTTTCATCCTTCCTATCCTTCCCATCTTGATAATAAATTGTTGGCTTAAAGAGTGAAGAGATGGGACTAAAACTATCAGGAATTTACGAGAAGATTGTAGCTTGATTTATAGCCCATTTGTGCCATCCCACGTCTGACCACTTCCCTTCAACCTAGAAAACGCAGTTCAATCTGTGGTATTGAGTCGATTTGTCCAACCGGGCATCCATTTCTCCTCTTTTTGAGGATCCGGAGCCAGAGGGGAATAGAAGGAACGGGACATTCTGACATTCTGGTGAATAAGTCAAAATGTCCCGACTGAACATCAAGAAATTTGCATTTCTTTTTGAACCTAGAAGCTCACAGACATTCCAGCAAGGAGTCCATGGAATCCGAAAGTTCTTGTGTTTGATGAGGTACTGATTGCCGCATCTTTTTTTCCATTTGTAAAATCATTTCCTACAAAAGTACGATGATTAGGAACATTATGCCACATAAGGAACTCATATCCGAGTCTTAAGGAAAAGTCCCAATCACATAGACAGGTGTCATAGATAAATCCTGCACGGATGTGGTATCCAGGAATGATTTGACAATCTTTTGAATCCTTGAAACTAAGATCATGGTTACTATTGCTGTCATTATCATCAAATTTGATTTTTGAATCAGCCTCTCCTGCGAGAATGGTTCCATCTCCTTTTACAAAGAAGCTTAGGCAGTCAGAAAATCTGTATTGATAGCCAGATCCTAATCTTAAACCAACTCCCCAGTAATCGGAATCCCATTTAGTGATTTCTTTCTCACTTGTACTGGAGTCATCTAATGTTATTTTTAGATTCTGCTCCAAGCAAATTCCCGCAACACCAAAGTAAGGTGAGAATTGGTGGCATTTTTTGCAAGAGATGTTGTAGTTAGCAAGAATATCCCAATCATGATATGTGGCATCCCACTCACCTTTACCACATTCATAATCATTGTTTATTTCTAATCCAGGGTGTTGGATCACGTGAATGATGTCATCATCGCCAGTACTCGAAGCTGATGAAGAGTCATCGGAATTAATATAAGTGTAAGAAGCTGTTAGACCCCAGTCACAATATAAATTGGGGATACCTAAGTATACTCTGACACCGGGTTCCCAATCAGGGCAAATGTTTTTAAACTTGTACTCTCTTGGACTATCTTTTGTATTTTTTGCAGCATAATCCAAATCATCAACGCATGGTTTCCACCATAGGAAATCAGCGCCTAATTCAAAGTTCATATTGCAAGGATCCCAGCAGCAAGAATCGTAGCAAGAATCGTAGCAA
>JAAKFP010000355.1 GCA_011065005.1 Chlamydiota bacterium
GCGTAGTGTCATGGGTATCGGGGGAACGTGGAATAAGATCTCCCGAATGGCACGGGATAGAATGTAGGATTCATGTTTGAGTTAGTCACAGATTTGGCTCCCCAAGGAGATCAACCGCAGGCCATAGAAAAGCTTGTCAATGGTTTAGCGGAGGGGAGAAAAACGCAGGTTTTACTCGGAATAACCGGTTCGGGCAAGACATTTACCATGGCCAATGTGGTCGCTCGCGTCCAAAAACCCACTCTTGTTGTCGCCCACAACAAAACCTTGGCAGCGCAGCTTTACCAGGAATTCAAAAGCTTTTTTCCGAATAATGCTGTCGAATATTTCGTCTCCTATTACGACTACTACCAGCCTGAAGCGTATATAGCACGTACAGATACCTATATCGAAAAAGATATGGCGATCAATGATCGGATCGATAAAATGCGCCTCAGCGCTACCCGTTCTCTTCTTGAGCGGGAAGATGTGCTGATTGTGGCGTCTGTTTCATGTATCTATGGGCTAGGATCTCCGGAGTTCTATCGAGGAATGAACCTTCATATAGAGGCAGGAAAGGAGGTTCGTCGTGATGACCTATTGCTCCACCTCGTCGAAATGCAATACAAAAGGAATGACTACGATTTTGCTCGTGCAACCTTTCGGGTGCGGGGGGATGTTTTGGATATCTTTCCCGCCTATGAGGAGGATCTAGCAATTCGTGTGGAGTTTTTCGGCGATGAGATCGAGGGAATAAGCGAGATCGACCCCCTCACAGGCAAGACCATCAAAGGATCTATTCACGAAGTGACGATCTATCCAAGCTCTCACCACGTCACTCCGCAGGAAGTGCGTGAACAGGCTAGAGATACCATTAAGGCGGAGCTTAAAGAGCGGAAGGCCTATTTTGAGAAAGAGAATCGGCTGATCGAGCTGCAGCGGATTCATGAGCGCACCATGCATGATTTGGAGATGATTCGTGAGGTTGGGTTTTGCAAGGGAATCGAAAACTATTCTCGACACTTTAGCCGACGCCAACCTGGTGAGCCGCCTTCGTGTTTGATCGATTATTTTCCCAAAGATTATTTGCTGTTTATTGATGAGTCGCATCAAATGATTCCACAGCTCCATGCGATGTTCAAGGGGGATCGGGCGCGTAAAGCTTCGCTCGTTGATTTCGGCTTTCGTCTCCCTTCAGCATATGACAACCGACCTCTTAAGTTCGAGGAAACGTATGAGAGAATGAATCAAGTGGTCTACGTTTCTGCTACCCCCGGAGAGTGGGAGGTCCGAGAAGCTGGAGGGGAAGTCGTTGAACAGGTGATCCGTCCCACGGGGCTTCTCGATCCCCTTGTTGAAACAAGGTCGGCCACGGGGCAAGTGGATGACGCTTTGGAAGAAATTCGGGTTGAAACAAACCGCGGTGGAAAAGTTCTCGTGACGACATTGACAAAACGGCTGTCTGAAGAGCTGACAAGCTATCTTGTCGAACTTGGGGTCAATGCCAAATATTTGCATTCCGATATCGCTACCATTGAGCGGGTGCAGATCATTCAAGACTTACGATCCGGGCTTTTTGATGTTCTCGTGGGAATCAATCTCCTACGAGAGGGGTTGGATATTCCTGAAGTTTCCCTTGTTACGATTCTCGATGCCGATAAGGAGGGATTCTTGCGGAGTGAAACCGCCCTCATCCAAACATGTGGGAGAGCTTCCCGGAATGTAGAGGGGCGAGTGATCATGTATTGCGATCGGATGACTAAATCGATTAAACATACGTTAGACATCACAAAGCAGCGTCGTGAGCTCCAGGCAGAATATAACACGGAACATGGGATTGTTCCAAGGACGGTCAAACGAGAGATTCTGCCTCTTGTCATTCCTAAAGAAGAAGAGGAAGAGGAGGTCGCGTATCCCGTTGGAGAGAAAAAGGCCGCCTTGAAAGTCGCTGAAGAGGTACACGAGTACTTGACGCCGGAAGAGGTACGAGAGAAAATCGGGCATTTTAAAGAGGAAATGACAAAGGCTGCAAAGGATCTCCGTTTTGAGGACGCCGCACATTTTCGCGATCTGATGCAGAAATACCAGAAAATCGAAATTACCCTGTGCTAATTATTAAACGCAAAGGCGCAAAGAGGGCGAAGGAAAATACAAAAACGGGTTAAATATTCTTTGCACTTATAGATCATTTTCAACTGCGTTTTCTAGGTTGAATGAAATAAAATCCCAGAGGCGCGGTAGCGCCAAAAAGATGTAAGCCCCTTGTGAAGCGTTAGCGGAACGGGGGGTAGATGTCAAAAAAAGGAAAATAGCTGCGGTAGCTGCATAAGGAACCGTGCAAAAATAACTTGCACATTTCTGATATCACAGCATCTTCATCTGCTACGTTGCAAATCCTTGAAAACTAATAAGTTGGCTGCGGATTTACGCCTTGCAGCTGAAGCGCTGTGTCACCAGAAATGTACAACTTATTTTTGCCCAGCTCCTAACCCAAGTTCACCTCTAAATTGAGCGAAAACGCCAAAAACACCTCTTTTTTCTTCGTAACTCATTAAAGATCAGTCAAAAAATCTCAAACCTCCAAATGTAGTGCCTGAAAAAATAT
>JAAKFP010000356.1 GCA_011065005.1 Chlamydiota bacterium
CTTACAAATGATGGCATTATGTTGTGTCTCCCTTTCAGGGTTCATCCGTGGTGCCCCATAATGACGGAATACCAAATCTTCTCTCTTCATAAATCTGCCGCCCCTGCCGGGACGAAATATCATATCAATCCAAAACCCCGCCCTACGTGTCTCGGTCGCAAGCTCCCTCGCACTAGGACGGGGCTAGCTCACTTGGTCCCCTAACGGGAACCCTTAAAGCCCACAACTCAAGTAATTTCTTGAATCAAATACCAAGTTCAAACATTATTATCGCGATTACGTTAAAAACAAGTGTATGTGCTTAGGTTGATGCGTATGCGATCTTCGCGGTTACCTAGCGATTTGCCTGTTTCATATAACTTATTTTTGTGATATCTTTCTTTCGTCGTCGTGTGTTTTACCAGGATTGTATCCATGAAAGAGCTAGATGAACTACTCAAAGTTGTAGACCGTTTACTTGGCCCGGGGGGGTGCCCTTGGGACCATGAACAAACCATGAAGTCTGCTAGAACCTATGTCCTTGAAGAAGTGAGTGAACTGATCGAGGCGATCGATCTAGAGGATAATCATCACATCCAAGAGGAGCTTGGAGACCTGTTTTATAATGCAATCTTCTTAAGCCGCCTGGCAGAAAAAGAAGGACGCTGCCAATTGGTAGATGCCGTGAAAGGGATCACCGAAAAACTGATACGGCGCCATCCCCATGTTTTTGAAGGTGTAGAAGTCAAGTCCACTGAGGAGATCGTTCACCGTTGGGAACAGATAAAAAAACAGGAGAAAGGCAATTTACACCGCAAGAGTGTGCTTGATGGAATTCCAAAGAACCTTCCCGCTCTTGCTCGGGCGAAAAAGATGATCAATCGCATCAAAAAAACGAGTTATTCCGAGCTTCCTCATACCGATGTCGCTTTCGACTTTTCTGATGAAGATACCTTGGGAACCCTACTGTGGCAGATTACCACTACAGCGCATGAGAGGGGACTTGATGCGGAACATGCTCTCAGGAAAGTGATCGCTGAACAAGAAAAAGCTTTTCGAGAGTTTGAAATATCAATTGAAGGAGGGAACAATGAGGATTGAAGAAGATATCAAACTGGATTTTGCAGATGTTTTAATCAAACCCAAAAGGTCTACGTTACGATCGAGAAAAGATGTAGATATTCAAAGAGAATTCACTTTCAAATGGTCGCAATCGAAATGGAAAGGGATCCCCATCATTGCCTCAAATATGGATACCGTGGGCACGTTCTCTATGGCAAAGGTTTTAGCCAAATATGAAATGCTCACGACAATACATAAGTTCGCTTCCCAGGAAGAGTGGAACGATCCTTCTCTCCTCCTAGATCATGTGATGCTGAGCATAGGCATTACAGATGATGTTAGAAGTGATATGTTTGAAACAATGCTCGGGAAGAGAGTGAAAGAGATGCAATGGCTCTGTTTAGATGTTGCAAATGGGTATACAGAGCGTTTTGTCGATTATGTGAAAATTGTAAGAGAACAATTCCCCGAGAAAGTGATCATAGCCGGCAATGTGGTCACTGCAGAGATGACAGAACAGCTGATCCTCGCGGGTGCAGATGTCGTTAAGGTGGGAATAGGGCCCGGAAGTGTTTGTACAACGCGAAAGATTACTGGGGTGGGATATCCACAGCTTTCCGCGGTCATTGAGTGTAGTGATGCTGCCCATGGTGTAGGAGGTCATATTATCTCAGATGGAGGATGTACGGTTCCTGGGGATGTCGCCAAGGCTTTTGGTGGGGGCGCAGACTTTGTGATGTTGGGAGGAATGCTAGCCGGACATGAGGAAGGAGAGGGTGAGCTCGTAACTCGTGGTGAGGAGAAGTTTGTACGATTTTATGGAATGTCGAGTGATACCGCGATGGAAAAATTCTATGGTGAAGTTGCAAATTATAGAGCCAGTGAAGGAAAAACGGTGCTCGTGCCTTACAGAGGACCCGTAGAAAACACCATCCAGGAAATTCTTGGGGGCCTTCGATCTGCTTGCACCTACGCAGGGGCGAGAAGACTGAAAGATCTCCCCAAATGCACCACTTTTGTGCGGGTAAATCGACAATTAAACCAGAGATTTCTTGAAACTGAGTAGAGTAACTTAGGAACCGTGCAAAAATAAGTTATACATTTCTGATATCACAGCATCTTCACCTGCTACGTTGCAAACCCTTGAAAACTAAGAAGTTGGCTGCAGATTTGCGCCTTGCAGCTGAAGCGCTGTGATATCAGAAATGTATAACTTATTTTTGCACGGTTCCTTAGGAGCTTTTTGATTTTCAATAATCTTGGAAAAGGGTATAATGGTTCTTCATACAAGTTTGCCGGGGACCTCAGGGAATAAGGCAATCCGAACCAGGTCAGAACAGGAATGTAGCAGCCTTAAGGATCACGTCTTATGCCTTGAGACCATCTCCGGTCTTTTTTTTTTAAATTTTCCACCACAGATGCAGGTTGGTAGAGAGGCCGGTCGCCCGACCTCCCCCCGGTTAAGAACCCATCGTGCGGATTTCCCGCAATAGGCTCAGGACTCCCATTCACCTAGCCGTTGAATAAGTTATGG
>JAAKFP010000357.1 GCA_011065005.1 Chlamydiota bacterium
TTTACAACAGCTGATTCTACCCTAGGTTTTGGAAAAAAACAGTTTTTGCTCACGCGAAATCCATAGTGAGGTGTTGAAAAAAAATTCAAGAAAACAGTGAGAGATCCATAGTCTTTTGTGCTGGGACGTGCTGTAAATCTGCGTGCGACTTCCTCTTGAACCATCACAACGAGTTGAGAAAACAGATGGTGCAGGGGTGTAAAATGAATCATTATCGGTGTTGTAAGGTTGTAGGGGAGGTTGGCAATAACTTTTGCCTTCTGGTTACCTGAGAGGTGTGCAGAGACCTCTTTTTCAATAGCAAAGGTGAGAATGTCGTCACAGAAGATTTCAAGTTTCTGATCTTCACCTTTGAGTCGTTCCAGTGCCGAAGCTAGGACCTTATCTTTTTCTACTGCCAACACCTTGGCACCTGTTTCAACAAGAGCTTCTGTAAGTGCGCCTGGACCCGGGCCAATCTCTAGTACAACATCATGGGGCTTGATGTCTGCATAAGCGATAATCTTGCGGATAATGTTCCCATCGAGAAGAAAATTTTGGGACAGCCTTTTGGTAGGAGAGATTCCGAGTTCTTTCAGATATTTTCTTAGTTCGCTCGGCTTGTAAATTGGCATTACTTTAAGGCAAAAGGTTGGAAGTCTTCGTCGAACATCTGATTCTTGGTGCTATCCTGTACATCAAAATGCTGCCTAAGCTTGGCGATGTAGTCATCAGATTCTTTATTGATGGCTTTGTCGACCAGCATGTTTCTGATTTTGTTCTCCACCTCGTTGAAGGATGGGGCCCCACCGGGGACCATCTCTTTGAGGTGGAAAATTCTGAAGACCATAGCATTTGTTGCTCTGCTCTTTTGAGCGATCGGCTTGCTGAAGGAATTGGAGGTAAGAGATATTAAAATCTCTTTGTTTGTTTCTGGAATCTCTTTTTCCGAATGGTGATACTCCTCAGAGATGTTCAGGACTGTCTTATCGTCGACTAGGGAGTGCTCTTGGAGCGTTTCTCCCAATTTTTCAAGTGGGAGTTTGTGGTTTTTCAAGAGTTGATAGGCATGGTTGGCAGCTTCTGCGCTGAGCGTAGGATCTGCGCCACGAATGGAAATCATCTGATAGTGCCACACATTCGGGCGGGTGTTTTCTTTGATGTACTCTTCATAGGCAGAGCGAACGTCACTAGGAGTGACAGATCGAACTGCCAAGGAGTTGACACGAATCATCAGCATACGTCGAATGGTGAGGTCTTCCTTTACCATTTCCCAGGCTTCATCATAGGTGAGACCAGCTTTGTCGAGGTTGGCGATGATGTTTGGCCCAAAAACTGCTTCCAGTTCTTGACGGATATCTCCATTGCTAACTTCCACTTTGTTTTCTATGGCGTCAGCCATGATAAGCTCTTTTTCAACGATCTCCCTCAAAACATGTTTCCAGTTCATCTGATAGAACTGGTATCGGGCATCTATTGAGGAGGCATATTGCGGGAACTGCCGATAGAAGAGCATGTCCATTTTCTTCATGATATCTACAACAGATACCGCTTTTTCATTAACCCTAGCGACGATTCTGTTATTCACGAAGATGTGGGTAGGGGTCGCCTTAGAAAGAAAATAGGAGTTCTTATCCGCAAAGGCATAACCTGTTAGGCATTGTAAGACAGTAATAGTAAGTAGAAATTTTTTCATCATGGCAATCAAAATATGTTAAGTTAGAAGCAACAATATTACTGTATTCCTTTGTTATTATCAATTCATTCGAAATCGGACCCCAAAAAAACCGTCCATTCCCCCAGGTGTTGGCATGCTTTGGAACGGTTCTCCTTCTACTTCAAGGTTGTACGTTTTGACGAAATGTTCGACCTGCGCTTCGTTTTCAGCACGTAGGATGCTGCATGTTCCATAGACTATGCACCCTCCTGGTCGCAAAAAGCTTAAAGCTTTTTCAAAGATCATCCGTTGCTGCCCCACTAATCTGGGAAGAGTTTCTTCTGTGAACTTCCATTTCATGTCGGGGTTCCGTCGCATTGTTCCCGTTCCCGTGCAAGGTGCGTCTACCAGTATCCAATCCATCCGTTTCTTCATTTTTTTTAGTTTGGGATCTTCTGCTTCCACAAATTGGGTATTTTGAATGCCTGCCCGGCGCAATCGTTTTCGACCCTGTAGTAAGATGTAGCGGCGGATGTCATGCAAATAAATTTGCCCTGAGTTTTTCATTCGATGGGCGAACGCTAGCGTTTTGCCTCCGGATCCCGCACAGTAATCGAGCACATGTTGGCCAGGTTCTATCTCCATCAGGTCTGCCAAGAGTTGACTTCCCTCGTCCTGAATTTCGAATAGGCCTTCTTTAAACTCGGATAGACTAAAAAAGTTAATTTTTTTATGAAAAGTGATTCCATACATTGCAAATTTGCAGGGGGAGACCTCATATTGCGGGGACCATAGCTTCAGCATTGCCTCCCTGGTTGTCTTGATAGGGTTTATCCTAACAGTTGTGGGAGCGGGTTGGTTGCTGGCAAGGCACAACTCCTTGGCCTTTTCTACTCCAAGGCTTTCAACAATTAAATCATATAATA
>JAAKFP010000358.1 GCA_011065005.1 Chlamydiota bacterium
TAAGATTCTCTCCATATTGCTTCCTTATGGTTGGACTCATACTCGAGTCATCATAAAGAAAATTTTTAATATGGGGACATTTGGAAATTGCTCGAAGGGGACATTTGGAAATTGCCACTACATAGCGATTTATTTCCTTTTCTCTTTCCTCTGATTCATGTACAATTGTGGATAGATCTTTCAAAATTTCGATTGTTTGTTAAAAATTATGACTATAGATGAACTAGTAACTTTAGGAGAAACCCTAAAGCAAAAAAGAAAAGAACGGAACCTTTCCTTAAAAGAGGTGGAAAATGCCACTTCGATTCGTATGAACTTTCTGAAGTCTATCGAAGAAGGGGAGTGCCACAAACTCATATCCCCTGTTTATGCTCAGGGTTTCGTCAGACAGTATACCACATTTCTTGGTGTCGATGGGGAAGCAATTCTTCGTGAGCATCCGGAGTTGTTTAATCGACAAGAACTTCAAGACTTCTCCTATGGAATTGGAACCTTGGAAAAACGGGGTAATCCTGGCTCAGGTGTCAAATGGGTTCCTAATGCCTTGTGGGTAGGGGTTTTTGTTCTTGTTCTCTTTGGTGCTTGGTACTTAGCTCGATTCCTTGAGGTAATCTGAGAGTGAATCTTGAAGAGCATCTGTCTTCTAGACCCCACCTAAAATCCTTTCGTGACTGGATACGGCAAATATTCTTTGGGATGTGCATGGGGGCCGCCGATATCGTTCCAGGCATTTCCGGAGGCAGCATGGCGCTCATCTTGGGGTTCTATGAGGAGTTCATCTTTGCAGTTCGGAGCTTAGCTTCTAAAGAAATCTTCTCACTTTTCACCTTCCAGTTTAAAACCTTTTCAAAATATGTCTCTTGGGACTTTTTATTGGCATTGGTTATAGGAATTATCTTCTCTTTAGGAACGCTTTCACAAGGGATCCAGATTGTCCTGGGGGATGAAGTTTTTCGCATTTATCTCTATTCCCTATTCATTGGGATGATCTTCGCTTCGGTGATCATATGCAGGAGACATATCAAGCTATGGAACAATAGATACCTCTGGGGTGTTGGATTTGGAGCGATGATCACATTTTTTCTCACCGGAGTTCGGGTAGAACCTACTTCTAATGGTCCTTTGTTCGATGTCGTTGTCCATGCTGAAGAGGTCAATAACGGCGAGGGAAAAGAGATTCGCAATTATGACGAAAAGACACAAATGCTCTCTAATGTTTCAGAGTCGCAGTTGTCAGGGATGCTAGCGAAGGATTTTGTTCAGAAAGACACCATAGCCTACAACCAAAAGACTCATAGGACCGGGTACGTCGGAGATTTCGTCAAACCTCAAGAACCGATATTGATACAGCCTTGGTTGATTTGTTGTGGGATGATTGCCATTAACGCTATGCTCCTCCCTGGAATTTCTGGAAGCTATCTGCTGGTCATCCTCGGTGCGTATCCATTAGTCATAGGGGCCTTGGCAGATTTTACAAAAGGGCTTGAATTTGACGCTTTTGTTATTCTGGCGAATGTAGCTGTTGGCATAGTGATTGGTGCATTGCTGTTCTCCAGAGTGATTGCATGGCTACTGAGGCATTATCACACAGCTACGCTCACTCTTTTAATCGGTTTCATGATTGGCGGCTTGCGCACCCTTTGGCCCTTTTGGTCTTATGAGTATATTCTCAATCCTCTGAAACTCGAGAAAGGTCCTCAGTTGGAGTTATTTGAACCCTATATTCCCTCGGTGTTCATGCCTACACTTTGGTTTGCCATTCTTGCAGCTATCGTAGGGGCAATACTAGTCTTTTCTTTGGAGAAGTTCGCTACGCATTCAGGTCAGCAATAAATTGATAGATACCATCGAGGAAGCGCTGTATCGCTAGCAGGATGAGAACCATTCCCATCAGCTTTTCACAAGCCATCAACCCATTCGGGCCAAGAGCTCGAAATAGGTACCGGGAGCTTAGAAGAACAGCTACAGCAGCGGCCCAAGCGATGAGAATAGCTCCTAGCATCAGTGGCTGGCTTTCTTCCATATGGGCATACAGCATGATGGTGGCCAGCAAGGAAGGGCCAGCAATGAGTGGGATGGCCAAGGGGATGATAAAAGGTTCTTCTTGTGGGAGGTTTTCTCTGTACCCATCAAGGGTAGGAAAAAGTATTTGGAGGGCAACAAGGAAAAGAATCACTCCTGAAGAAATGCGAACGGTTGTTTCGGAAAGCTCTAAAAGGTTGAAAATATACTCTCCAAGGAAGTTGAATGCCATCATTGTGAGGAGAGCGATAAGCATCTCTCTGACGAGAATTTGTGCTTGCCGCTTGGGTTCAATACCTCGGACCATAAACAGAAACGAGGAAACGTTTCCAATGGGATCCATGATTAGAAACAATACAAGTGAGATTGAAAGTAACGACATGTCGTTATCCTGAGTTTAGTATTATCAAGTTAATAAATTCTTTTAAACCTTTTACGATCATCCCTATTGCCATCATCGCAAGGAACAGTCCCATTAGTTGTTCCAAAGCTACCAGCCCCCTGCGGCCTAGAATTCTTTGCAGATATGGTGCG
>JAAKFP010000359.1 GCA_011065005.1 Chlamydiota bacterium
CATCTTCACTTGCTTTGTTGCAAATCTTTGGAAACTAATAAGTTGACTGCAGATTTGCGCCTCGCAACTGAAGAGCTATAACAGCCTAAATGTAAAGGTTATTTCTTCTAGCCTCCTTAAGCTGAGATTTTCAACGCAAAGGAGCAAAAGACGCCAAGACGTAAAGAAATTTAGGGTGCTTTCCTTAGCACCTTGCAGTCCTTCAGACTGCGATATTTTGATGATTCACACCCAGGGCGTTGCCACTGGGCTGTTGCACTTTTAGCCTTTCAGGCTAATAAAACAATGCTGAAATCTATTTCTCAATTTAATTGAGTATATACAGATTTACGCTTTAGCTGCTGCTCTAGCTGCAAGGCGGGTCTTGGTGCGGCTTGCCTTGTTGATTTTAAAAAGCCCTTTTTTCACCCCTTTATCCATGAATGAGTAGACACTGTTCAGGATTTCTTTGGCAAGAGCTGCATCTTTTTTATTTAGAGCGTCTTCAAAGTTGCGGATAGCCGTTCTTACTTGAGATTTAAAGACTCGGTTTTCCATTCTTTTCTTTTTGTTTTGAAGGTCTCTTTTTGCAGCTGTTGAACGTTTGGTTCTTTTTTTTGTTTCTTCTTCTTTAGCCATTGTTCCTCTAAAGTTTATGGTAAATTCTTGAGATAAGTATACTGAATTGCCGAAATTTCGTCAAAAGCTAATGTGACAGAACCAGTATTTCAAACGCGAAGTTTGCGAAGAAAAATTTTGGTAAGCGTTCAGACCCTTGCTTAATAACCGCGAAGATCGCGAAGGAAGCGAAGAATACGCGAAGGTTTTTAAGAAAAACAACTCAAAAAGTGATCGAATTCTCAAAATATTACCTCAAATTCGCCTATATTCTAAAGATCTTCGCGAAATCTTCGCCTCTTCGCGTTCTTCGCGGTTATTGAGTCGGGGTCTGAACGGTTACAAACGTTTTGCCTTCAAAAAAATTGTAGAAGAGACAAATATTGAGGTTTTTTGGTAGAAGAGTGTTATGAAATTTACAGTGCCTAATGATTCTACAGTATTTGAAGCTCTTAGTTTAGCGTATCCGGACTGTTCTAAGACAACCCTGCGTTCTTGGTTGAAAGAGGGGCGAGTCCTCGTCGATGGCAGAGTGGTCAAGGTTGGCAAGGAAGGGGTTCGCAAGGGGCAGGTGATCGCTCTTGGACCTCGTTCCCGCTACATTGGGGAGGAGATACAAGTCCTTTATCAGGATAGGTATCTCATCGCAATTGACAAACCGGAAGGTTTTTTGAGTGTTCCCACAGCTTTTGAGAAAGAGAAAACAGCACATGCTTTCTTGAAAAAGGAGTTAACCCCGAAAAAAGTCTACATTGTGCATCGCTTGGACCAGGATACTTCGGGAGTGATGATTTTTGCTCTCAACAAGGAGGCGCAAGAGAGGCTTAAAGATATGTTTAAAGAGCATGCTATCGAACGTCGTTACGTTGCAATTGTGGAAGGGAGCTTGGAAAAAAAAGCGGGAACCTGGCAATCTTACCTTATTGAAGATGCGAATTATGTTGTTCATTCGACAAAGGACAAGGAGAGAGGACAACTTGCTATCACCCATTATGAAGTGCGTGGACGTTCGAAAAAACACAGTTGGCTTGATCTGAGGCTTGAAACGGGGAAGAAAAATCAAATTCGTGTTCATTGTACTGATGCGGGGCACCCTGTTGCTGGAGACAGAAAATATGGCGCAAAAAGCAATCCGATTCGTCGACTTTGTCTTCACGCTTGTCATTTGTCCTTTAGGCATCCAATGACCAAGAAAATTTTGCGGTTTGACTCTCCCGTTCCCGAGAGATTTTATCGCATTGTGGAACCCAAAGTTGAGTGAAAATATGCATAAGAATCAAATTTGGCTTGCATTTCTTGCAGCGATCGCATTAATCACGTTATGGTTCAGTGGAATGACGGGTTATGAGTTATACAATTATTTATCGAAGTCATCAAAAGCGCTGCCATTAGAAGTGAATTGGTCAGTGACCGAGAAATCTACTGACCACTACGTGTTGCTTGCTTCTTACAAGTTCAAGGATAAAGACGTGGAGTATGTTGGAGCAACGGAGATTGAACATATTCCTTATAAAAAAGCCAATACTGCGGAACAGATGATCCCACAATATATGCAGAAAAAATGGATTGTTTGGTATGCGTCATACAATCCCGAACACTCTAGCATCTTGAAATTTTTCCCCCTAAAGTCTTGCCTCTATACCGCAATTCTGTGGGGGTTATTGTTCTATTTTATTTGGTTGGGGTTTTACGTAGGGAGATTCAAATCGCAAACAAATTCTGGGGATTTAGATAATGCATTCGATCGTTCTTAGAAACCAGACCCCTGAGGGTGTTCCCCTTGAGGCAACTTTTCTTCCTGATAAAGGGATGAATATGATTAGCTACAAGCTCAGAACTCCTGACCTCATAGGAGGGAAATTCAATAGTAAGGATTTTGGGTGATCCCAAAAAAGCCGATCTTTTCCCAGATGGTCTCAAGAATACACTCACAAGAGAAGATACCAAAGATTT
>JAAKFP010000036.1 GCA_011065005.1 Chlamydiota bacterium
AAATAGCAGACGCACTTGAGGTAGCCCAAGTTCTTGCAGGGTAATACAACATATCGCACCTACACAACTCATATAAAGCAACTTAGAGTCATTTTTAAAATTATCTTGTAAACTCCCGCTGGGCTATCCACTTTCAGACCTTCGGTCCTTTGATTTTTCACATTTTTGGCTGGGGCCATCATCCCAGAAATAGTGACCTGAAAGGACTTGTCACCGTACTCCCAAACTACTGTGTTTTGCCTGGTCTGACAGCAGGCGGTGTGGAATGGTGTTTCTTGAGGACTTTTTTGAGCACAGGGGGGATGGGAACTTTTTTATGCTTTTCCTTTTCAATAGCAACATGCACCGTCTTTGCTGTGCCTACTTCGACGCCGTCCGTATTGTAGATGTTATAACAAAATGTGAAGGAGGTACGACCGATATTCTCCACGTACATATGAACCTCTAAACGCTCTCCAATTCTTAGGGGAGCAAGATAGTCCGCTTCGCAGTGGACGATGACGAAATTAAATTCCCCTTCACGGAAAACTTTGTCAAAGCTGTACCCTTCGCTTTCCAAGAAGTCTTCTAAGGCTTCATGAACGAACCGAAATTGACGGGGAAAATAGAGAATTCCCGCCATATCGATATCGTGCATACGTACGCGGTTTTTTGTGACAAACATAAGATAGATGTTCCTGTTTTCTTACTGATTCTTGTATGCGAAATCCCAAAATATAACAAGATAAAATATTGCCAATTTGATTATAAGAAAGGCTTAGCGTCTAAGAGGTTACCTTTTTATGAATCAGGATCCCGAAATCTTTCGCATTGTCACCGCCTCCTCCCTTTTTGATGGTCACGATGCTGCCATTAACGTCTTCCGTCGTCTTTTTCAAAAAGCGGGTCTCGAGGTGATTCATATCGGTCATAATCGAAGCGTAAAGCAGCTCGTCATGACCGCGATTCAGGAAGATGTAGATGCCGTCTGTGTGAGCTCCTACCAGGGCGGTCATATGGAGTATTACCGCTATATGCGGGATCTGCTCAACGAGAAGGGAGGTTCCCATATAGGCATTCTCGGTGGTGGGGGAGGGACGATCCTTCCGAGCGAAATCGAGGAACTGCAGAGTTATGGGATTACTCGCCTCTACCATGCAGAGGATGGAAGGAAAATAGGGCTCCGTGGGATCATTCGGGATGCTCTTTCCCGCATGGAAAATGTGTATGAAAGTGAAAAATTCTACAAACAGGTGCTGGAGAAGATCCAGAAGGGGGAAACGCTTTCCGATCGAGAACTTTCTAAAACGATCACTTTTGTTGAGCAAGAAGAGCTCTACCCTGCATTGCGAGGTGATTTTTTCTCCGCACTGGAGGGGGAGACGGATCATCGCCCTGTTGTCGTCGGCCTGACTGGCCCTGGAGGGGGAGGGAAGAGCTCTTTGATGGATGAGCTTATTCTTCGGTATCTTTACTCGTCGCCAAACGGCCGTGTGGGGGTGCTGGCTTTTGATCCGACCAAGAAGAAGACGGGTGGAGCATTGTTGGGAGATAGAATCCGTATGAATGCAATCTACAATGATCGGGTTTTTCTCCGTTCGATGGCGACGCGATACTCCGGCACGGAGCTAAGTCCGGCGGTGGATGGTGCTCTCAAACTGATGAAGCGGTCGAACTTCGATCTCATTTTCTTGGAAACGACGGGAATAGGTCAAGGGGACGCCAAAATTGTAGACATCTCCGACGTCTCTCTCTATGTGATGACCAGTGAGTATGGTGCCTCTACGCAGCTGGAAAAAATCGACATGTTAGATTTTGCGGATATGGTCGTGTTGAACAAGTTCGACAAGATGGGCTCGGAAGATGCTCTTGAGGATGTAATCCATGCGTATGCGTATTCCCGAAATATTCACGTGACAGAATCGAATCGAGAGAAGTTGCCAATCTTTGGAACGGTTGCCTCCGATTTCAACAATCCTGGTGTGACAAAGTTGTTCGTGAGGCTGGTTCAGCTATTGGAGAAAAAGAAACTTCTTACCTCTCCGGGGAATGCGGCTATCGACCTTGACAAAGCTAGAGAACTTGTAAATCCCCACACGTTTACGATTATCCCTCCAGAAAAAACTTTCTACTTAGGGGAAATCTCACAAACGGTTCGAGATTATCAAACAGAAACAAAACAGAAAGCCGAAATTGCTTCTGCGCTGTATAAGGTTTCGACGCTGCAGGAACATATCACCGACGAGAAGTTGGTCAGCTTGGCAAAAGAGAGCATTCCTTTTCTTGAGGAGGAGCTTGGTAAAAATGTCCAAAAGCTTTTGAACCGTTTTCACGACCTCAAGCGTGCGTATGCTGAAGAAGAATTTTCATATGTTGTCAGAGGGAAGACGATCGTTCGACCTCTCTTCACAAAAACGCTTTCCAACTCCTTCATCCCGAAAATTGCGATTCCCAGTTATCGAGATTGGGGAGATATCGTGACATTCATTCGGCAAGAAAACTTTCCCGGCGATTTTCCCTACACCGCAGGTGTGTTTCCACTAAAAAGTGAAGAGGAGGAGCCAAAGCGGCAGTTCGCGGGGGAGGGGTCGCCACAACGAACGAACAAGCGTTTTCATTTTCTTAGTCGTAACGATCCGGCAAAGAGGCTAAGTACAGCGTTTGATTCTGTGACCCTTTATGGCGAAGACCCAGATGTACGCCAAGATATCTATGGAAAAATCGGCAACAGTGGCGTGAGTATTGCCACCCTCGATGATATGAAAGCTCTATACGAGGGTTTCGACCTTGCCGATCCACTAACATCTGTATCGCTGACCATCAATGGTCCCGCTCCGATGGTCTTGGCGATGTTTCTGAATACCGCTATAGATTTCGAAGTGAAAAAGGTCACCGGAAAAGAGCGAGAGGAAGTTTCCGAGGAGGAATACAACAAAATAAAATCTCGGGTCTTGAATACCGTTCGGGGTACGGTGCAGGCAGATATTCTAAAAGAGGAACAGGCGCAAAATACCTGTATTTTTTCCTTGAAGTTCGCTTTGAAGATGATGGGCGACATTCAAGAGTACTTTATCAAGAACGCGGTCAACAACTTTTACTCGATCAGCATCAGCGGATACCATATTGCTGAAGCGGGTGCGAATCCGATTAGCCAGCTTGCGTTTACCCTTGCTAATGGGTTAACGATCGTGGAATATTACCTTTCTCGAGGGATGCATATCGATGAGTTTGCTCCAAATCTCTCGTTTTTTTTCAGCAGTGGGCTCGATCCTGAGTACTCAGTAATTGGACGTGTAGCCAGAAGAATCTGGGCCATAGTCATGCGAGAGAAGTATGGTGCGAACGACCGTAGCTGCCGCTTGAAATATCATATTCAAACCTCAGGGCGTAGCCTTCACGCACAGGAAATTGCTTTCAACGACATTCGTACCACTCTACAAGCACTTCTCGCAATCTTCGACAACTGCAATAGCCTTCACACCAATGCCTACGATGAGGCAATCACCACGCCAACGGAAGAATCGGTCCGACGCGCGATGGCGATTCAGCTGATCCTCACGAAAGAGTTCGGCTTCTTAAAATGTGAGAACGCGATGCAGGGATCCTTTTTCATTAAAGTTTTGACAGATCTCGTGGAAGAGGCGGTGTTGGCAGAGTTTGACTCGATGTCTCGAAGAGGCGGAGTGTTGGGAGCGATGGAAAAACAATACCAGCGCCACCGCATACAGACCGAATCGATGAAGTATGAGATGCTAAAGGGAACGGGTGAGCTGCCCATCATCGGCGTCAACACTTTTGTGTCAGAGGGAGGACAGGTCGACTATGAGCACATCGAAGTGGTCAGAGCTACGGAGGAGGAAAAACAGCAGCAAATCACCCAAACGGAAACGTTCATAGAAAAAGCGGGCAAGAAAAACCGGGAAGCTCTTGAGCGATTGGAGCATGTGGCTTTAACGGGGGAGAATATTTTTGAAGAGCTCATGGAGACGGTAAAATACTGTTCCCTTGGACAGATAACACAATTGCTGTATAAGTGTGGCGGACAATATAGAAGGTCGATGTAAGGAAGAGATCATGACTTTACCCACCATTTCCTACCTGAACGAAGAAGGAGACCTTTCACCCTCATGTAAGCATTCGATCTCTGATGAGGTCCTTCTTAAAGGGTACCTCACCATGGTGCTCACGCGTACGATCGATGATCGGATGATCATCCTCCAGAGGCAGGGTGCCATCACTTTTTCTTTGAGCTCTCTGGGGGAAGAGGGTTGCTCCGTGGCTAGTGCTGCGGCTCTTGAACCACAGGATTGGATGTATCCTCAATATAGAGAAGTTGGAGTGGCCTTTTGGCGGGGGTTTACTCCACAGCAATATATCCACCAGATGTTCGGCAATGCTGAAGACCTTATTCTTGGACGGCAGATGCCCAGCCATTTTGGTTCTCGGAAACTAAACGTTGTTACGGTGTCTTCTCCTATTGCCACAAAAATTCCCCATACAGCTGGTTGTGCTTACGCTATGAAGCTGCAAAAAGAAAATGCGGTTGCGATCTGCTATTTTGGTGATGGAGCCACCTCGGAAGGGGACTTTCACGTTGGCCTGAATTTTGCGGCAGTGCGTAAAGCTCCGGCGATCTTCTTCTGTCGCAACAATGGGTATGCAATCTCCACACCAACATCTCGTCAGTTTGCTACCGACGGGATAGCTCCAGAAGGGGTGGGTCACGGCATAAAAACCTATCGCGTTGATGGAAACGATTTTTTTGCCATTCATGAAGTTGTCACTGAAGCGCGAAAGTCCTGTCTACAAGGGGAAGGACCGGTGTTTATTGAAGCGATGACCTATCGAATGGGTGCCCATTCAACCTCTGACGACCCCTCGTGCTATCGTTCTGATGCCGAAGTGGAAAAGTGGAAGAAAAAATGTCCGATATTGCGTCTGAGGAGATATCTAGAAAAGAAAAAGCTGTGGGATCAAGAGAAGGAAAAGAAACTTCTCGAAGAGATCAAGGTAGAAGTGGAAGAGGCGATAAGTGTGGCGAAAAAGACGCAAAAGCCTTCATTGGAAACTCTTTTTCAAGATGTGTACTTTGAGGTTTCCCCAAAGCTTCAGGAACAGCTTGAGGAACTAGAGAGGGGTAGATGAATATTATTCAGGCATTAAACCACACGTTACATGAAGAATTTGCACGGGATGAGCGCTTGGTCTCCTTCGGAGAAGATGTAGGATATTTCGGGGGTGTCTTTCGTGTGACGGAAGGGCTGCAGGAAAAGTTCGGCGAGGAACGTGTTTTCGATACTCCTCTTTCAGAGCAGGGTATTGTGGGTTTTGCCATCGGTCTTGCCCAAAAGGGGTTGAAACCCGTTTGTGAAATTCAATTTGCAGACTATATCTTTCCCGCCTACGACCAGATCGTCAACGAAATGGCAAAGATGCGGTATCGGACCGGAAATCAGTACTCGGCATCTGTAGTTGTACGCACCCCTTGTGGTGGAGGGATCCATGGTGGACATTACCACTCTCAATCTCCCGAAGCGCAGTTTCTGCATACCCCCGGATTGGTTGTCGTGGCTGTGTCAAGCCCCTATGATGCGAAAGGATTGCTGGTCTCTGCCATCGAATCTAATGATCCGGTCATCTTCTTCGAACCCAAAAGAATCTATCGAGCTATAAAAGAAGAAGTGCCATCAGAACGGTATTCTATTCCCCTTGGCCAGGCTCACATTGCCAAAAGAGGCAAAGATGTGACATTAATCGGTTGGGGTGCGCAACACCATCAGAACATGCAAGCTGCTAAAGAGCTGGAAGAACACGGAATCGACGTGGAGGTGATCAACCTCCGTACTCTGAATCCTCTAGATATCAATGCCATTGTCACATCAGTGCAGAAGACGGGGCGCTGTGTTGTAGCTCATGAAGCTCCCATAACAATGGGTTTCGGTGCGGAGATTGCGTCGCTCCTACAGGAGAGGTGCTTCCTAAATTTAGAAGCTCCGGTGAGGCGGTGCTGTGGGTGGGATACACCTTTCCCACATACTCTGGAGAATGAATATCTCCCCGATGCTTTTAGGGTGAAAGATGCTCTTATCGAAACCATAAACTTTTGAAACTTATGAGTAAGATCGTAACAGTGAATCTTCCTGATATCGGAGAAGGGGTCATTGAAGGAGAAGTGATCGAATGGCTGAAGGAGGTGGGAGACCCTCTTCGGCAGGATGAACCTGTCGTCATTGTGATGACAGACAAAGCAACCGTCGAGTTGCCCGCACCCTATCCCGGAAAACTTGCAAAGCAATACTTTCAGCCGGGAGAGATCGCTATTCTTGGTAAACCTCTATATGACATTGCTGTTGAAGGGGAAGAGCTACCCGTAAAAGAGGAGAAAAAAAAGGAGATCGAAAAAGAGGCTATCATAGAAAAACCCAAACCCTCTCATGTCCGCCATATCCCCACAGGAGAAAAGGTGCTAGCCACTCCTCCAACCCGGAAACTTGCAAAAGAGCTGGGTGTCGACATCAACCGGATTCATGGCACAGGAAAAGATGGCAGAGTCACCATTGACGATCTCAAAAGGAGTTACACAACTGAACCAACGCCGCCATGGCATCTTCCAATGGATGAGGAGCAGCCTGTGATTGGAATTCGCGGTCTGATGGCAAAGAAAACCGCTGAATCGAAGAGAATCATTCCCCATTTCTCCTACTTTGAAAAAGTAGAGGCAACACGTCTCATTCAGCTAAGACAGAATGTGAAAAAAGAAGCGGCAGGTGAAGGAGTAAAAGTAACTTTTATGCCCTTCTTTATTCGGGCCTTGTCATTGACGATTCAGCATTTTCCCATTGCCAACAGCTCGTACGACCTTTCGTCAAACCGTTTGATTCTTCATAAGCAACAGAACATTGGCATTGCTATGAGCACGCAGCAAGGTTTGATTGTTCCCGTACTAAAAAATGTCCAGGAACTGTCTCTGGAACAGATCATTCGCGCCTTCGAAATGCTAAAAGAGAAAGCCGCAACAAATCAATTGCAATCGAGCGATATGAAGGAATCGACGATCACCATCAGCAATTATGGAGTGTTGGGTGGTGGAGGATATTGGGCAACACCTGTCATAAGCCATCCCGAGGTAGCAATCTTGGCGGTCAATAGAATTCAGAAGCAGCCCATCGTGAAAAATAATCAGGTCGTCCCTTGCGACATCCTAAATCTATCCTGGAGCTTTGACCATCGCGTCATAGATGGCGACCTCGCAGCAAATGTCTCCCACCATTTTACTACTCTCATCCAGAACCCCGCCTCGATGCTATAAGATTAACCACAGATACACACAGATAGACACAGATAATTGACTTGCAAGGAATTCGGATAATCAATAATCCTAGAAAATGACTTAGGAGATTTGCTCATGGCAGAAAGTGCTGGGAAAAGATTCTTTGAAGCCCTAAACCTGGAAAAACCCCTTCAGATGGTGGGAACCATCAATGCCTATACAGCGATCATGGCACAAAGAGTAGGCTTTCATGCGATTTACCTCTCTGGAGCAGGAGTCGCCAACTCCTCCTACGGTCTTCCCGACCTGGGATTGACTACTCTGGAAAACGTTTTGGAGGACGCAAGTCGAATTACTTCTGCTGTAAATCTACCTCTTCTCGTAGATATAGACACGGGATGGGATAGCTCCCTCATGATCGAACGGGCAATCAAAGAGTTGCTACACGTCGGAGTCGCGGGGGTGCATATTGAAGATCAGGTTTCTACAAAGAAGTGCGGACACCTTGCAGATAAGGAAATTGTACCAAAAGAGGAGATGGTGGATCGCATAAGCGCAGCCGTCGAAGCTAAGGGGGATAACTCCTTTGTCATTATGGCGCGGACCGATGCTTTCGCTGCAGAGGGCCTTGATGGTGCCATCGAAAGAGCCCTAGCATATAAAGACGCTGGGGCTGACATGCTTTTTCCTGAAGCGATGGCAGAGCTTGAACACTATCGAACGATTCGGAATGCTGTTGGAATCCCTATCCTTGCAAATCTTACGGAGTTCGGAAAAACACCTCTCTTCACCCTCAATGAGTTAAAAGATGCAGAGGTGGATATCGCTCTTTATCCGCTATCAGCAAATCGTGCCATGAACAAGGCAGCACTTGACGTGTTTAAAGAAATCCGCCAGCATGAAACACAAAAGGGATGTTTGGACCAAATGCAAACACGTGAGGAACTCTATGATTTCCTCAAGTATGATCCTAGAAAATGTTAACAGAAGGGAAAGGAGTATGACGGCTAAGGAGAAGAAAAAAACAGGTGGCCTCGCAGGTATTGTTGCCGGAAATTCGTCAATATGTCTTTGCAGCGCAGAAGAGGAAAGTTTACTCTATCGTGGATATCCCATAGAAGAATTGGCAGCGAACGCTTCCTTTGAAGAGGTAGCCTGGCTTCTTCTTAGGGGACATCTTCCGACCCAACAAGAACTCCATGGGTATCAACAGAAGCTACGATCCCTTCGAGATCTTCCGACAGCTTTAAAGGCGATGCTGGAAGCCATTCCTTCCGACACAAACATGATGGATGTTCTCCGCACGGGATGCTCTTTCTTGGGGAATCTAGAGCCCGAAAAACAGGGTGGAGACCCCTTCGCTGTCGCGGATCGGTTGATCGCCTCCTTCGGGTCGATGCTTCTCTACTGGTATAACTTCCATAAAACCAGAGAGATTGTCTCCCTGGATACCCATGAAGCTTCTCTTGCAGGGCATATCATGCACCTGATTTTAGGCGGAAAACCTACACCGGAACAACAGCAATGTATGAACTGTTCCCTGATCTTATATGCCGAGCATGAATTCAATGCCTCAACCTTTACTGTGAGAACGATCGCTAGCACTCTTCCTGATTTCTATTCAGCGATCTGCGGAGGTATAGGCGCTCTTCGAGGACCTCTACACGGTGGGGCTAACGAGTCGGCCATGGAGCTAATCCAAAGTTTCGAATCTCCCGATGATGCCGAAGCCGGAATAAGGGAAGCGCTTTCTAGCAAGAAGCTGATCATGGGATTTGGCCACCGTGTTTACACCACAAAGGATCCACGCTCTCCGGTCATCAAAGAATTGGCACGAAAACTTAGCATCCATGCTAAAGATGCCAACCTCTTTCCCATCGCTGAGCGGATCGAGAAAGTGATGTGGGAGGAAAAGCGACTGTTCCCAAATCTCGATTTCTATAGCGCACTCGCCTATCACTATTGTGGGATTCCAACACCGATGTTCACACCACTCTTTGTGATGTCGCGGATCTCAGGATGGTCAGCACACCTTCTAGAACAACGTGCAGATAACAAGCTCATCCGCCCCATTAGCAACTATATTGGACCAGAACAGCAACATTGGACACCTTTGGATGAACGTTAATGGATAGAGAAGTTGATGAAGCACTCAACATTCTAGGAGAATATGTTTGGGAATATGTCCCCACTAGTAAAGAAGCATATGAAACAGCTCGCTATTGTCTGGCAGACACCATAGGTTGCGGCATTCTTGCGCTAAACTTCCCTGAATGCACCAAGCTCCTTGGTCCAATAGTTCCAGGTGCAGTACTTCCAAATGGCGCTCGTGTGCCAGGAACAGAGTATACTCTCGATCCGGTGCGTGCTGCTTTCAACATCGGTACCACCATCCGTTGGCTAGACTTTAACGACGCTTGGCTGGCCGCTGAATGGGGACATCCCTCCGATAATCTTGGCGGCATTCTTGCTATTGCCGATTACCTAGATCGCAACGGGAGGTCCATAACCGTTAAGGATGTGCTCACAGCCATGATCAAAGCACATGAAATTCAAGGGGGACTCGCCCTAGAAAACAGCTTCAACCGCGTAGGCTTCGATCACGTCATCCTCGTCAAGGTTGCCACAACGGCAGTGGTGACAAAAATGTTGGGAGGGACACGCGATCAGATTATCGACGCCCTATCTAACGCCTGGATCGATGTGGGCCCCCTTCGCACTTACCGCCATGCTCCCAATACGGGTTCGCGGAAGTCATGGGCAGCAGGAGATGCAACAAGCCGCGGTGTAATGTTGGCAATGATGACCATGCAGGGAGAAATGGGATATCCAACAGCCCTTTCAGCGAAACAGTGGGGACTCTATGATGTGCTGTTTGATGGCAAACCTTTTCAGTTCCAACGTCCCTTAGCTAGCTACGTGATGGAAAATGTTCTGTTCAAGGTCTCCTACCCCGCGGAATTTCACGCGCAGACTGCCGTAGAAGCTGCAGTGCAACTCTATCCAAAAGTAAAAGATCGATGGGATGAGGTCGATCGAATCTCTATCTCTACCCATGAATCAGCAGTTCGCATTATCGATAAAACCGGACCCCTATATAATCCCGCCGACAGAGATCATTGCCTGCAGTATATGGTGGCAATCGGTCTGCTTTTTGGAACTCTCAACGCCGACCATTATGAAGAGGAAGTGGCGAAAAATCCAAAAATCGATGTTCTTCGTGAAAAGATGATCGTCACAGAAAACTCTCAGTATAGTCTAGACTACCTCGACCCAGACAAACGCTCCATTGCCAATGCAATGACCATCCATATGAATGATGGAACCACCCTCGGCCCCGTTGAGGTGGAATATCCCTTAGGCCACCGCAGCAGGAGGAAGGAAGGAATTCCTCTGTTATTTGAAAAACTTGAAAGGAATCTGGCTACACGCTTCGATAGGGAACGGATAGAGGAGATATTAGCCCTGTTCAAAGATAGTAACGAGCTTGAATCATTGCGTGTTAGTGACTTAATGAGCTATTTTGTTTAATCTTCCTTTTTTCCTTCTAAAATAATCAAGATAATTTTATCACTAAATTTATAAGGATAAATTTGAGTATCCGTTCAGACCCCTGCTTAATAACCGCGAAGCACGCGAAGGACGCGCGAAGAATTTTTATATTTCATAAAAAAACTTCGTGTTTTCTTCGCTTCCTTCGCGATCTTCGCGGTTAATAGATAGAGGTGAACGGTTACAAATTTGAAGTTTGGAGGATTTTCCATGAAAGGAAATTTAGGTCTACGTTTACTTCTCATTCCATTCATTTTCATTTGCACTGTATGTAACGGACAAAATGCTGGGAATGAAGAGGCAGCAATTCGACAGCAAGCAAAAACCTATGTAGAAGCCTTTAATCAGCATGATACAGGAACCTTAGTGGACTATTGGGCGGAAGATGCGATCTATCGCAATCCGGTTACCGGAGCTTTTCTGCGAGGGCGAGACGCTATCAAAGAGGAATTCACGACGCTCTTTGCTGAGAAAAAAGATATTCAAATCGAACTAAAGATCGACTCCATCAGCTTCCCAGAGAAGAACAAAGCCATCGA
>JAAKFP010000360.1 GCA_011065005.1 Chlamydiota bacterium
ACAGGACTCTTTGGCAGTAGCTATGATCATGTAGCCCATGAGAACCTGATCTACGTGGCAAATAGTCTGGAATTCGGGGCTCCTAATCGAGCCACTCCTTTGACGTCAGATCGGGCTTCCTGGGGGCTGGGTAAAGGTATCGCAGCTTGTGTTCTTGGAGGTTTGCTCATATCTGCCGGAAAATCGTGGGAATCCAACCAAAACAGCGTCTCTGATGCCATCGCAACGATGAAAGGAACATTGGGTCCTGCGTCATTTAAGACAGCCTTTGTTTTTCAAATGTCCATGGTCGCTGCGGTGAGCAGGCAAGAGGGCGGAGCTCTTCCAGGAATGTTGCTGGCAGGAATGATGCTGCTGCCTAAGTCTGTGCAAGGCCAATCCTTGTGCCCACAATGGATGGGAGCCTATGATACGCCTAGCAGTGCCCGGGATGTCGCCGTTTCCGGCAATTATGCCTATGTGGCGGATCAGCTGTCAGGTCTTCAGGTCATCGATGTGGCCAATGTGGCCAACCCCACGCTTGCGGGGTCCTATAATACGTCTGACCGTGCTTATGGCGTCGCCCTTTCCGGTAATTATGCCTATGTGGCGGCGGATGACTTTTCAGGTCTTCAGATCATCGATGTGGCCAATGTGGCCAACCCCACGCTTGCAGGCTCCTATGATACACCTGGCCTAGCTCGTGGAGTCGCCGTTTCCGGCAATTATGCCTATGTGGCGGATTGGGGTAGTCTCCAGATCATCGATGTGAGCAATGTAGCCAATCCCACGCGTGCGGGCTCTTATAACACGCCTAGCAATGCTCAAGGCGTCGCCATTTCCGGCAATTATGCCTATGTGGCGGATCAGCTGTCAGGTCTTCAAATCATCGACATATCCAATGTGGCCAACCCCACGCTTGCGGGCTCCCATGATACGATTGGTACTGCTGTGGGCGTCGCAGTTTCCGGCAATTATGCCTATGTGGCAGATCACACAGGAGGACTTCAGATCATCGATGTGTCCAATGTCACCAATCCCACGCTTGCAGGCTCCTATGATACGCCTGGCTTGGCTTATGACGTCGCCGTTTCCGGCAATTATGCCTATGTGGCAGATTACACAGGAGGACTTCAGATCATCGATGTGTCCAATGCCGCAAACCCCACGCTTGCTGGCTCCTATAACACGCCTGGCTATGCTTATGGCGTCGCTGTTTCCGGCAATTATGCCTATGTGGCGGATGGTGCTTCTGGTCTTCATATCATTGATATAAGCATACCTATACCTTGTCCTACCAGTAGCAGTTCAACTATTACCACAAGTTCCTCAACCACCCGTTCCTCTACAAGTTCCTCAACGTCAACTACCACTACTTCCACTACTTCCACCACAAGCTCCTTAGCTCCCACTACTTCCTCCACAAGTTCCTCAACTACCACTACTTCCACCACAAGCTCCTTAGCTCCCACTACTTCCTCCACAAGTTCCTCAACTACCACTACTTCCACCACAAGCTCCTTAGCTCCCACTACTTTCACCACAAGTTCCTTAGCTCCCACTTTGCAATCTACGACTACCATCTTTTCGCTTTCTGCTGATTCTACGAAGACAACAACTCCTGTCTTCATATCCACGGCGGGGATTTCTTCTCCAAATACTCCCTCTTTTCTATGGATTGTAGGCCTAGCTGCTGGAGGAGTACTCTGTCTTGGCCTAACAGGAGGAATGGTATATGTCCTTCGTCGGCGACAAAAAGCCCCAAATCAACATGTAAACTTACCTACAATCGTTTCCACTTTTAAAAGCACCAACACAACACCTGATTCCTCTAATAGCCAATATCAAAAGGCTTCTGATTTTTACAATCCTGAGGATCATTATGGAAAGACTCCGGATGTCGTAACCAATGAAACTGTCTATCTAAAAACTCCGGATGCCGTAACCAATGAAACTGTTTATCTAAAAACTCCGGATGCCGTAACCAATGAGAACATATAGCAAGAAATGCCAAACATGGAAGCAGTTACGCAGCGAGTGACCGGAATCAGACCTGGGATGGCACAAATGGGCATTTTTGAGAGGGAAATCAATTTGATTTTACCCCCTAATTCCTGGGCCATATTTTGCAACTCTTCTGACGCCCTACGAGGCTGTGAAAAAACGAAAGCCAGATCTAGTAACAGGTTCATTTGATCGCGAAAACATTGATTTAAGTGTCGCAAAACCGAAAACGCGAGAGACTGCTTTGCCCTCATCGGAGGAAGAAAGAGATCCGACCAGCAAAGAAACTCCCTATCACAACGTTCCCAGCATCCCTACGGAATTTCACACGGAGTAATATCACAATTTGGATGGAATCTCAAATTTGGATGAGTTTACCACCGGCGACAGAAGTCAAGGCTACGCAAATAATGGGGTCAAATAATGGGGTCAGGCCTAGGATGTTGATTTAAAGCTTTATTTGGTGTCAAAAAACTATACAAAAGCTGTCCTATTAGATTCTGAAAAAAACTGCCTACGAAGGCTCGAAATTGAAATCCCGATGTTAT
>JAAKFP010000361.1 GCA_011065005.1 Chlamydiota bacterium
CAATCATGAGCATAGATGTGAAGTATGCCGAAGATGCATTCGAAACGATAAGAGATTGAGATATACCAAAGAGGGAGTGAAATTGTGTTCTACGTGTCACCTCAAAAAGATAGTATCTGAAACCCCTTCTCGACCTCCATGTCATTGGAAGAAGTGCGAGTCTCATGATACGGTTGATTTTTATCATGGATTCTTCTGTTCGACACATCTCGAGAGGATGCATTCGATCCGAGCGCGGATCGGATTACATCAGAGAGACGAAGACGAACTGAGTGCGCGGATCGAGGAGGTAAACTGTCGGAAAGACGCTTCTCCCGGTCATACCGAATACATCTGGGAATTGGCGAGAGAGATTGAGCAGAAAAAGGGATTGAAAGATTTCACAGATTATACGTCGTTGTGGGATCTACCCGTTCTCTGCAAAGCGGAAGATGTTCATCCGCTATAGGGGGAGGGGTCAAACGTAGGCCGTTGAATTAAGCTGTTTTTGATGATTTTATTTTCATGTCAAATTCTGTCCTTCTCATGCTCTACGAGCTATTCCCTCAATAACGGACAATATTTGTCATGAATTTATTCACTTCGAAACCAGCTTAATTCAACGGCCTACGTCTGACCCCTCGCTCTCCTCGCTTTTTTCTTCGTGGATTCTTCGCTACCTTCGCGTGGCTTCGTGTCAAGTTTTGTGTGAATTGTGCCGCGTATTTTTTCATTTTTTTCTGTTGAAGATAACGATCTGATAGGGTCGCACCAGGTATCCGAAGGGGATAACAAGCATATGCGGCAAACGTGTGAATGGGAATATTCCGATAAGGAGGAAGGCGTTGATCATATGCGCTTGTACCATGAGAGGTAAGTCTACAACATATTGAATTTGGGGGTTTAGAACCCAGATGGATCGAAGGTAGGGCACGGCAGTTAGAGCATACCAAGAGGAACCCCACCGATGGAAAATTGCAATGTAGAGTCCTGTTGCAACTTGAATAAACAGCAAGGTAAAAAGAACATAATCCATGGGACTTGTAACAACGCGGATGCGATCTTGAGTCAACCTTCTTTCAATGAACAAAATAAGTCCAAAGAATGCACTTAGTGCAAAGATGAGTGCCGTCCCTTCGAGGATATAAAGTCTTAGGGGTACGCTGTTGAAGGCTAGAATCGTTTTGGGAATCATAAAAGCGACCAGATGCCCTAGCAGCACAACAAGGATTCCGAAGTGCCATAGGATGGTTCCTAGGAATAATTTTCTATTTTCCAGAAATTGAGAGGAGAGACTTGAGATAGAAAATTGGTCGGTAATATATCGTTGTGTGGTTCCTATAATCGCAATGGATAATACAACATAAGGTAGAATTCCATAAAAGAACAGGTTCATTGCTTCACTCATGAATAGATCCTCCTTTTGCTATCGCTATGGGATGCTCTTGATCCATTTTGATAAACAAGTTCAGTAAAGCTTGGATGACATCACAATAAACACCAATTTTCATGCTGATAATTAAACCCAAATCCTTCCTCGTTTAGTGCTTTCCTAGCTACTACTTGCTATTTCAAGATGAAGCTTGCGGTTTCTTAACCAAGGAACTCTTATCATAGGATTTTCATATAAAGCTGTAAAAAGTACAGGATGATGCCTTTTTTTTCTTAAGCTCACACATACTTTTTCTTCATCGATTTCAACAGTGCCGCCATTGTGTATGAATTTTTCGTATAGAGTAGCCGCTGTGTTCTGTTCATAACCTGGTAAATCTCTAGCAAGCAGCTTATAAATATTGTGTGCTAATATCGACATAGTCAGATCGAAATCTACCTTGATCACCATTGACGAAGAGAGGCGGTTCAGATGAAAGAAATGAGTTTGTTCTGAAATAGTCTTTTCTACAAGCCATCTTTTTGCGTATTTTCGAACTAAAAACTCGATATCCTTGTCGAAGTCATTGGTGATGATTAGCGCAGGTTTGGTCCTTCCATTTCCTTTGATGGCTATTTGTCGTAGTTTTTTACCGTAATCCCTAAGGTGCGTTCTACTTTCATGAACCTTGATCGTTCGTGATTTCTGAAAGGGGCCGGGGTCTGCGATTCTCGCGATTTGGTAACGAGAGTAAATTATTCTGAAATGTCAATCAGGGAAGTCGCAAGGGACTCTAACTGCTGATCTTTGCGTGCAGCAATTTGCCTTCGCAGCTTAAGGTCAGAACTCCTGACCTCATAGGAGGAAAATTCAATAGTAAGGATTTTGGGTGATCCCAAAAAAGCCGATCTTTTCCCAGATGGTCTCAAGAATACACTCACAAGAGAAGATACCAAAGATTTTGGTTTTTGGAAAAATGGTCTCACCAAAAATCCTCGAGGTCAGGAATCCTGAAATTGAGCCTACAAAACAACTCGTTATACCCATAATGACGGAATACCAAATCTCCTCTCTTCATAAATCTGCCGCCCCTGCCGGGACGAAATATCATATCAATCCAAAACCCCGCCCAACGTGTCTCGGTCGCAAGCTCC
>JAAKFP010000362.1 GCA_011065005.1 Chlamydiota bacterium
CATTTTTTGGCGCAGATTTTACAGCTATTTCCCAGGAGAAATCCCCTTCAACTTGGCACAGTGTTATTTAGCACCGTTTACGTTAAAACATATAGAAATTATTAGATTTAACGCCCTAGGCCGTGCCTGCATTAGGCATGGCTGCCATTGATTGGGTATATACACCCTTTTTTGTACATGTTCACAGGGTAGTGTCAATAAATGCTATTTTTGATAGAAATATGGTAGTACGAGGAAATCCATTCAACGATGAGAGTACATTATGAAGAAAGTTGTTATCAGAAAACCGGGGAGTTATGAGAAGCTGGAATTTGAAGAGTTTTCTTCTCCTCCTTTAAAAAAGGACGAAGTCCTTATCGAATGCCGCGCTTGTGGCGTGAATTTTGCCGACTGCTGTGTACGGATGGGGGTGTACCTACCCGCCAAAGTGTACGTCGGCTGGCCAATTACTCCTGGCTTCGAAGTTTCAGGGGTTGTCAAAGAGGTTGGAGAGGAAGTTTCGAAATTCTCTGTGGGGCAAAGAGTTGTCGCCATAAGCCTCTTTGGAGGGTACTCCTCCCACGTCGCGGTTAAGGAGCGGCAGGTGTTCCCACTTCCTGAGAAAATGAGTTTTAACGAAGGTGCGGCTTTTCCAACGGTGTTCCTCACAGCATACTATGCTCTTTTCGAACTAGCACATCCCCGAGCTGGAAATGTAATTCTTATACACTCTGCTGCGGGAGGCGTAGGAAGCTCCCTGGTACAATTGGGAAAACTTGCGCACTGCCGCGTTGTCGGTGTCGTGGGCTCCTCTCACAAAATCGACACTGTAAAAACCTTGGGTGCTGATGTTGTCATTGATAAATCGAAGCAAGATCTGTGGAAAGAGGCAGAGGCGTTCTCTCCGGAAGGATATGACATCATTTTAGACGCAAACGGCGCAGAGACTCTTTGGCAGAGTTACAAGCACCTTAGCTCTGGCGGCAAGCTCGTAGTTTATGGATTCCATTCTATGCTTTCCAAAGGGCGTGGGAGGCCAAACTGGTTCAAGGTTCTTTGGGATTATCTACGAACCCCTCGATTTAATCCTTTGAATCTTACGACCGACAATCGCAGTGTCCTCGGTTTCAATTTAGCGTATCTTTTCGATAAAGGGGATGTTCTCCGTGAAGGTGCAGAGCAATTGCTGAAATGGCTAGAAGAGGAAAAGATCACCCTCCCTCCCATCCAAACTTTTCCTTTAGAAAAGGTAGCGGAAGCCCACAAAGCTCTGGAGTCGGGAGAAACGGTAGGAAAGTTGGTATTGATCCCTTAAGAAGGAAGATAACCGTTCAGGCCCCGACTCAATAACCGCGAAGATCGCGAAGGAAGCGAAGAAAACGCGAAGAATTTAACTATTTCATAAAAAAAATCTTCGCGTGTCCTTCGTTTTCTTCGCGTTCTTCGCGGTTATTAAACAGGAACCTGAATGCTTACGAAGGAAGATGCAAAATTCCAAGGGAGATAAGTAAGACAGCAACGATCCCTGCCAATGCTGAAGCGGCAAAGACCGCGGATCCGATGTGAAAAGCCTCCTCTTCGGCACGGTGCTTAACGCCTTCACCTTGCCTTTGAGCAAGAAAGATTGCTACTGCACGGAACAGGGCTCCCAGAAAGATGGCAAACGACATCTCAATAGGGACGATGAGCGCGATTCCCAAAGCAAATGAGGAAGGAGCGTACTGACTGGTACGCTTCCAGTTCTCGAACAGGCTGAGTATAATGCCGAAGCAGCTCGCAATGCCGGTCGCTATCCAAACATTTGTCGATACGGCAGTAGCTCCTTTGGAAAAGGCTTCTGCCATCGTGGCCCAAACGAGGGCTCCGGGTGCGGGAAAAAATTTCCCTTCTCCAAAGCCAAATTGCACAGCTAGAGTATGCAAAAAGAAAATGCTTACGAAAGAGACAGGAATCACTCCCAAAAACTGCATGATAATCTGGTGTCTGGGGTTGGCTCTGATCAGATATCCGGTTCGCAAATCAATAAAAAGATCGACAGCTATTGATGCTAACGCAGCCCCACCAATTCCTGTTGCGAGAAGAGCTGCGGGATTGTTCATTCCAAACAAGCTGAATAGAAATAACAGAACAATCGCCAGCAACCTTACGGGGTTAATATCGGTCTCACTTGCCACCTTGCCAAGAGCAAAGCACAAAGGTCCCGCAATACAAGCACCTGCCACCACATATTCCCAGTCCACATCGAAAATGCTCTTCATGGTGACAATAGCTAAGCTGAGAGCCATGATGAGAAATGCAAGTTTAAATAATGGCGGCTCCCACAAAATACCCTTCCGGGCATAGGTCACATAAATGGAAGCAACAATGGCGACAGTGAAACCAACGCTTCCCCCTGCAGAGGCCCATAAGCGCTAACTTGTTTTCTTGATCTTTAACCAATCTTTTGATACCATGAATATTAATTCATCACATACAAGGGAACGGAATGGAGAAAGACTGGGAACTGTTGTTATCATTTCTACC
>JAAKFP010000363.1 GCA_011065005.1 Chlamydiota bacterium
TTTATTGTTCCTGCCGCCCCTGCCGGGACGGGATTTTATGCTGACCTAAAACCCCGACCTACGTGTCTCGGTCGCAAGCTCCCTCGCACTAGGACGGGGCTAGCTCGCTTTGTCCCCTTATCGAGGCAATTGCAAAACTATGGCGGATCGCTTTTTGGCGCTTTCACCGATCTTCGGCGTTTGACACAAACACCGAATCTCGGCAAAATCGCCCAAAAATCGATTGCGCCATAGTTTTGCAACTCCCTCTATCGGGGACACTGGAAAGTTTTTTTATTAGAATAATCTTCGCGTTTTCTTCGCTTCCTTCGCGATCTTCGCGGTGATTGATTCGAGGCCTGAACGGTTACAGATTTTTAGAGATGTTCTTCTTTGATGGCGCGTTTCATGAGGAGTTTGACGGAATCTTGCGGTTGTAGGCCTTCATAGAGCACCTTGTGTATAACTTCGGTAATGGGCATGGGAACATTAAGCTGCTTACTGAGCTGCATCGCTGAAACGCAGGTGTAAGCTCCTTCGACGACCATGCCAATTTGCGCTTGAGCTTCTTCCGATGTACGCCCCTGTGCAAGAAGATATCCAAACTTGAAGTTGCGGCTGGTCATGACGCTGCATGTCACACATAGATCTCCCAGCCCAGACAACCCATATAATGTTTCACTCTTGCATCCGCGAGCGACGGCAAGTTTTCGAATCTCATGTAATCCGCGCGTCATCAAAGCAGCGCGGGCGCTGTACCCTAATTCCAAACCATCGGCAATCCCACAAGCGATGGCGATGATATTTTTAAGTGCTCCTCCATAGGCAATACCTTTCATGTCAGCATTGGGATAGACGCGGAAGGTCTCCGTGGTAAAAAGGTCACAGGTTTGCTTCATGGTGTCTGGATCATACGCGGAGCCAACAACAGAAGTGGGCAATCCCTTAACAACTTCAGAGGCATAGCTGGGACCGCTTATCGCTCCGAGTTGGGAGCGCACATCTTCACCAAAGATTTCCATCACCACATCGGAAAGAATGAGGCCGGTATCCTGTTCGATCCCTTTAGAGGTAATGACGATCGGACACTTGGGCGTGAGAAGCTTCTTGACTTGTGAAAATACAGGCCGAATTCCAGCTGAGGTGACCGACTCAACAATGAAGTCAGCATTTTGAAGGGTTTCCTCAAGTTTTGTAGTAAACTTCATGTTGCCCTTACCCTTCGAACCGGGAAGCATGGGGTGTTCCAGGGTGTCATTCAGCTTGTTGGCAAGTTCGGGAAATATCGTCCAGGAAACAATCTCGTGCCCTTTTGACGCGAGAACTGTCGCTAAAGCAAAACCCCATGCGCCAGCACCTAAATATCCGATTTTCATGATGATTTCCTCTTTCCTAGGGTTGGATATACTCTTCTTTAGGCAAAGTCATGCCCTTCCATTTTTCGAGAAGTTCCGGTGTGGGATAGTAAAACTGTTGAGAAAGCTCAAAGGGGCGGTCTGGTGGTTCGGCTTCTGAGATTTTTTGAAATTGTTGTCGGTCACGAGCTTGCAAGGCAGCATGTACGGTACTTAGGCTAGCATCTCCTTCGGCATTTTTTAAGGGAGCAAAACACTCTTCACGTGGATAGAGGAGGGCCTTCACTTTCAGTGCTAAAGGGAGAATATCGAAAATGAACTCTTCGAATTTCCACGCGTTGGGTTCTTTTGCCTGGATCGTAGATCCTTCTGCTGTCAGGGTTTTTACTGCCTTGTGGGCAACGTGTAGGGGGATTTGTGTTTTGGCGGCTGTCTTCACAAAATCCATGCTAAAACTAAAAAGACTTAAATTTGCGCAAACATGTTTTAGGCTTCCATCTTCAAGAGTACCTGTTCTTTCCTCTTCAGGGAGTTCAGAGTATTCTATTACTTTGACCTTATCTTCATGCTTGATGAGGATGCCTACTTTTTCTTGTGAGTCACGACGGGGGGTACACTTGACAACAACATCAGCACCTTGCTTGTGTTGATAACCAAAAAGTTCTGCGTCAAAGGGGTCGGCTAGGGGGTTGTCTATGAGAACATAGTTGAGGTAACGCACTCCCTGTTGGTACCACTCTTCCCAAATGCCACTGTCCACGAAGTGTCGGAGTGATGACCCATTCCCGTTTGGACCCATAGCAATATGCCAAGGAGTATCTAAAAACATTTTTCCGTCGTGGTCTAACAAGGGAAGCATCTCCTGGCAAAAGAAACGGACCTGCCCTTCGGATAACCCAAAGTACTGATGCTCCTTGAAAAGATGAATGGTCTGCTCATGATTTTGTGGCGAAGTCATGACTGCCAGCGGTAAAAGTCTATTGGCTTGATTTCCTGCCGCAAGAACTTTTTCGGCAAAAAGCTGAAACAAACTCTTCTCCTTGATCACTGTCACCGGAAACATTCCCTTTGGTCCATTGAAACGTAGCCGCGTTCCTTGTCCACCCGCCACGATCAAGCAGCCAACCTTTCCTTCGGAAATCAACCTCTTTCCAAGGTCAATATTTTC
>JAAKFP010000364.1 GCA_011065005.1 Chlamydiota bacterium
GTTTGCCATTGGTTGTAAAAGCAGGAAAAAAACCTAGTACCCCCGTGATGATTAACACAATACCAAAGATTATGGCTAATGTTCTGAGCATTGAAACTCCTTATTTTTATGGTGAAAGGTTGATTCTATGTTACAAATCTATACCATGAATAATTGATTTTCATGAAAATATCAAGAAAAGATTTATTTGAAAAGATTCTCTGCGGTATGGAGCAGGCCCTTGATCCCACGTCGCGTTAAAGGGGTGCCGAAGAGCTTTTCTGGTTGTTTTGAGAGCTCTTCTAACTGCTGCAGTGTGAGATAATCCCCCATACCACTTGCCGGCATAAATTCCTCTGTTTCCGAGGGATTGGTTCGAACGTTATGGGGGCACACATCTTGGCAGATATCACAACCAAAGATGTAACCAGGATTTTTCTCTTTGATCTCAGCAGGGATCTCATTTTTCGATTCGATAAGATGATTCGAAAGGCATTTATTAACATCTAAATGAAAAGGGGAGACCAAAGCCTGTGTTGGGCAGGCATCGATACAACGTTGGCATGAGCCGCAGCGCGGTAAGCGCATTTCGATCGCAGCTTCAGAAAATTCAAGAGTAGTAAGCACTCCTGATAAGAGAGTAAATGTTCCAAACTTTCGATGGATGAGGAGGGTGTTTTTTCCAAACCAGCCTAGCCCTGCTTGTACTGCCAAAGCTTTTTCTAAGATAGGTGTCGTGTCGCTAAACCCCTTGGCAATATTTTTCTGACCTGAGCGCTCTTCAAGCCAACGGATAAATTTCTTTAGGCGACGGTGGTGAATATTTTGATATTTTCTGCCCCGAGCAAAGGAGGCAATGAGCCCTTCCCCTTTCCGGAATGGCTTCTTTTCCTGTTTATAGTAGGAAACAAAGATGATCGCTGTCTTTGCTCCGGGCAGGAGTTTTTCAGGATAGCAGCGGATATCATTTTCCATGTACGTGAGGTCTCCATGGTATTGTTGGGACAACCATTCACGATAATCTTTGATATCCTCCTCGGGAATTACCGCAGGGGTAACCCCTACATCATCCCATCCCAGAAAAGAGGCGCGTTCTTGAACTTCAGCAAAGGAAATGGGATCAGGTTTGTCCGAGGATTCGCGACATGAGGACTTCCATGCGCTTTTGCTTCCAAGAGGCGGTATCACCTTGTGTTCCATTAGATACTTCATGCAGGTTTTCAATGGCGACGAAAGCCGTAGGATCTTCACGGTAGATTAACTCCTTGAGTTCAGCCAATTGCAAACGTTCCGCTATGACGTAGAGAATCTCCCGTTCGTCTCCGGAGAACCCTCCCCGTCCATACATAATCGTGAGCCCTAATCCAAGCTCGTGAATAATTGCGTGTGCTATTTCTTTCGATTTTGGAGAGATAATCAACACGGACTTGGTTTCCTCAAGACCGACAATCACCGCATCCATCACTTTCGTGGCAACCATAAATGTTATCAGTGAAAGAAGTGGAGGATGCCAGTCCTGAAAAACAATGCCGGCAGCTCCAAAGATAAAGATATTGCAAACGAGTACGACCTGTCCAACAGTGATTCCTGTGTTTCTATTGACAATGATCCCAAGAATTTCTGTCCCATCGAGGCACCCCCCATAACGGATAATAATTCCAGTTCCAATTCCAAGGATTGCTCCCCCTATAACTACAACTTCAAGGGTTTCCCCTTCAAACTCCCAGTGCATAAAATGTTGGATAAAGAAAATCCAGCCGACAAACAACATAATGGCAAAAAACATATGCATCAAGAAAACCTTCCCTATGTACTTATATGCCATCATGAGGAAAGGGAGAGTGAATACGATAAGAAATATCGGGAGTAGGGTAGTTCCAAATCTATAGCTACAGATCATTGCTACCCCAATGATGCCGCCATCGATCAAATTTTTTGGAATAAGAAAAAATTCGATAGCGAAGGCTGCCAGGAAAGCACCGACTACTATCCAGATGTAGCCGATCATTACTCTTGTAATGGACTTTTTGGCTGTTGATTGTGGAGCTAGCATCGTAAAAACTAAACCTGAAATGCAAATTTGATTAGATTACAGTATACTTTCTCAAGGGATAATATTGCAAGGCTGCGATATGCCTTACGAAAATCCTGCCTTACGAAAATCCTTGTAAGAAAAACCACGAACCAGTAAATTGAGTGCTTATTTTTCGGGCGTATAGCTCAGTTGGTAGAGCTCCTGTCTTACACACAGGTGGTCATAGGTTCGAGTCCTGTTGCGCCCATCAGTCCAATTGCGGGAGTAGTTCAATTGGTTAGAGCACCGGCCTGTCACGCCGGAAGTTGCGGGTTCAAATCCCGTCTCCCGCGTTCCTTTTTCACAGACTTAGGAACTGTGCAAAAATAAGTTATACATTTCTGATATCACAGCGCTTCAGCTGCAAGGCGCAAATCCGCAGCCAACTTCTTAGTTTTCAAGGATTTGCAACGTAGCAGATGAAGATGCT
>JAAKFP010000365.1 GCA_011065005.1 Chlamydiota bacterium
GCGCTATCAACTCCCTGCGTCTGCTTCGAGCCGAGAGCTTGCGGGAGAGCCGTATACGGGAAATCTGTACGTACGGTTCGATGAGGAGGGTGGGGTAACTCCCACCTTTACTCTACCGCCTTTACGTTTAAATTCATAATAATTGGTTTGATTTGATTGAATTTTATTGATGCAATAAAACCCAACGAAAAAATGGACTCAACAAAGTCGATACTTAGCTCCGCACGACGCTTCTTCAGCGGCACCCTCCTAAGCCGTATCACGGGAATGCTCCGCGATATCTCGATGGCTTTTGCCTTCGGAACAGGAGAAAGCGTCGCCGCCTTTTTCATCGCATTCCGCCTGGCACATCTTCTACGAAGGCTTCTTGGTGAGGGCGCCCTACAATCCGCCTTTATCCCCAAATTTGAAGAACTTCGCAGCGACAACCCCGAACGCGCCTGCCGCTTCTTTTGCGATCTATATGGCCTCCTCACCCTGGTTTTGGTGGGAATCATCGCGTTTGCCGCTTTGACCTTAGGAGGGGTTCTTAAAATTTTTGAAATCAATCCCAGCAACCGAGAAATCATCACCCTCTCCCTCCTGCTTACCCCAAGCTTGCTTTTCATCTGCCTCTACGGACTGAACGCCTCCATCTTACAATGTGAAAAATGTTATTTCCTGCCAAGTGTTGCTCCCGCAGCTTTTAATGTCGTATGGATCATCGGTGCTTTGATTTTGTGCTGGACACAGCCTGAGTCTCCGATGATCTGGCTCTCCTACTTTGTCGCGATAGCCTGTTTCTGTCAGTGGCTGATCACCCTCCCCAAAACGATGAAAATCCTATATCAACATGGAATCTTCCAACCCTGGCGGCGGTTTGACATACTATCTAAAGATCTTGCCCTTCTGGCCAAACCCCTGTTCTTAGGGTTTGTGGGCGTTGCCGCAGGACAAATCAACAATGCCCTCGACCCATTATTTGCCAGATATGCCTCTAGCGAAGGACCCGCACTGCTATGGTATGCGATCCGCATCCAACAACTGCCGCTAGCACTCTTTGGCATAGCACTGTCCGGCGCTCTGCTTCCCCCTCTTACGCGCGCCCTCAAAGCTGGTGACCATTCGCGATACCACGCTTACCTACGGTTTTCCATTCGACAGTGTTTATGGATTATGATTCCGATGACTCTGGCACTGTTCTTTTTCGGAAAGCAAGGAATCCAATGGATCTACTGCAGAGGACATTTTACAGAACAATCCGTAACGGGAACCGCTCAGTGCCTGTGGGCCTATAGCTGGGGACTGCTTCCCATGTCGCTGGTGCTGCTTCTCGCTCCCGCTTACTACGCACAAGGAAATTATGCCGTTCCCGCCGGCGCTTCTTTGATCTCAATGATTCTTAATGTCTCACTAAATTCTCTGATGGTGATCGGCTTAGGACTTGGTCCTGCAAGTGTCGCCCTCGCAACCTCCATCAGCTCATGGGTAAATCTTGTCCTGCTAGCTGCCCTCTTCAAGCGTTCGTATGCTAGCACTCCTGTTCCTCTAGCTGATGAACGGTTATGACCGAACACAGCGAGGTTCTTGTATAATATCTTGCGGCTTCATGAACATTCAATGCCGTCAACTTAAGAGAAAGATTCAACGTGAAGATCACAAAGAGTTTGGGAGTACGGGGACTTGTCACCGTACTCCCAAATTTATTGCTAACCGCAAACTCTCAGGGCACGCGTTTTTGTAATGAATCGCTTAAGTTGACGGCATTGCATGAACATTTACGTTAATACAATATAAGAAGACAAACTCAAGAAAAGAAAGCGAGAACTTTGTCAACAATCAATCGAATCATACTTCTGAACTCTTTACCAGGCTCCTGACCAGCAAAATATTCGGCCAAAACAGGTGTGGTTGAATCTATCTTATCCTGATAGCTTACAATAATAGTGTTCAATTCTCCGGCCTCTGTACCGTATTGACTTGTTAATCTGTCATTCTCTTCTAATGTTTTCGACAACTGATCCAAGATCTTAAGATAGATCGAGCTTATTTGCATCGATCCAATGTTTTGCATTTCACTACCTGTCTTAGCCTTAATATAACCTATTTGACGAGAGCTCAAGAATCTAATTAATTTGTCTGCTAAATTAAGTCTGCATTGAGTCAGTCCTGGATTACGGACCGTGCGACCGAAAAATGATGGCTTCACACGAGAGGTTCTATAGTCTGTTAGTTCTCTTATCAATTCGTTATATATCCTAGGAAGATTTTCTTTTGCTTCCGGAACACCGATTGGCAATGCCATGGTTTACCTCCTTGATTGATTAAGACCTAAGAAGTTTAACACAATAGATGCATAAATCACAAGAAACTTTGAAAAGTGTGTAGTGGCAATTTCCAAATGTCCCCTTCGAGCAATTTCCAAATGTCCCCATATTAAAAATTTTCTTTATGATGACTCGAGTATGAGTCCAACCATAAGGAAGCAATATGGAGAGAATCTT
>JAAKFP010000366.1 GCA_011065005.1 Chlamydiota bacterium
AACGATGGGATTGTGTTTTCAGATTCAACGCCCAGTCTCAAAAGAGGAAGGACGAAAATTGCTTATCGATTGTGCAGAGGAGTTGTTGAGTCAAATTAATACCCATCCCGACTTCCAACAGTTCATGCATGAGTATCCATTCACAGTAAAAAATATAGAGATCGAGGTGTATGTTTCAACTGAAACCGGGGGAACCATATACCATCCCGAAATAGCCATTTTTTCCTTAGTAAACGGGCAGCTTTGTTACCGTACAAACACACCCGAAAATAGATACATATTTTTTTCCAAAGAGAAAGAAACTTACAAAGAGGCTCTTCGCATTATTGAAGAATCAAAGTAGGAGACATATGTCAGAATCTCAGACCAATTTCCGATTTCTTTGGGGGTCTTCCATACCCCAAATCCAAACAAGAGTATTTATATGAGACTTGGTTTGCTGTTATCTATATTTGTTGCCTTTTTGCCGCTTGTTTTATTTTCTTGTGATGATGGTTCGCCTACCAACGATAAATTTTCGATAGGTCATGCGATTCTGGGAAACGTGAATAAAACCCTTAGTTCTCGACATAATATGAACATGGGAGGGTTTAGAGAAGCGACCCATCGAGATGATAAAAAGTATAAGACGATGGGGTTGTGTTTTCAGATTCAACGCCCAGTCTCAAAAGAGGAAGGACGAAAATTGCTTATCGATTGTGCGGAGGAGTTGCTGAGTCAAATTAATACCCATCCCGACTTCCAACAGTTCATGCATGAGTATCCATTCACAGTTAAAAATATAGAGATCGTTATGTATGTTTCAACGGAGACCGGAGGAACCGTATATCATCCCGAAATAGCCATTTTTTCTTTCTCCAGAGGAAAGGTTGAATACCTTACAAACTCCCCCGAAAATAGATATGTCTTTTATTCAGAAGAAGAGGAAACTTACGAAGAGGCTCTTCGCATCATCGAAGAATCAAAGTAGGAGCCATATGTCAGAATCTCAGACCAATTTCCGATTTATTTGGGGGTCTTCCATACCCCAAATCCAAACAAGAGTATTTATATGAGACTTGGTTTGCTGTTATCTATATTTGTTGCCTTTTTGCCGCTTCTTTTATTTTCTTGTGAAAATGATCCACCTGCCAACGATAAATCTTCGATTGCTCATGCAATTTTAGGAAACGTAAATAAAACCCTTAGTTCTAGGCACAATATAAACATGGGAGGGATTATTGAAGCAACCCATCGAGATGATAAAAAGTATAAGACGATGGGGTTGTGTTTTCAGGTTCGGCGCCCAGTTTCAAAAGAGGAAGGACGGAAATTGCTTATCGATTGTGCAGAGGAGTTGTTGAGTCAAATTAATACCCATCCCGACTTCCAACAGTTCATGCATGAGTATCCATTCACAGTTAAAAATATAGAGATCGATGTGTATGTTTCAACGGAGACCGGAGGAACCATATACCATCCCGAAATAGCCATTTTTTCCTTAGTAAACGGGCAGCTTTGTTACCGTACAAACACACCCGAAAATAGATACATATTTTTTTCCAAAGAGAAAGAAACTTACGAAGAGGCTCTTCGCATTATTGAAGAATCAAAGTAGGAGACATATGTCAGAATCTCAGACCAATTTCCGATTTCTTTGGGGGTCTTCTGGACCCAGACCCGAAATCCAGATAAGAGTACTTATATGAGACTTGGTTTGCTGCGAGGTCTGAAACTCAAACAGCAGCGGTTAATAACGCTTAGGTGGTCTCCATTTCCAAAGTCTCTGGGGGAATAAACTTTCAACAAAGGCTTCAATTCTGTCTTTATGCACTTGATACTGTATTCCGACATAGATGATCAGAAGACCTAAAACACTTAAAGCTATAGGAAATAAGTAGGAATCCTTAAAGACCTCATATGCTAGGTGGATGGTATATCCAAATACACCAAGACTTCCGAGTATGATAAAAATATTTCTTCTAATATAAACTGAGAAGAAAATTAGCCCTACATTTAAAAGACAGTAGATGAATTTCGCGAGTTCGTTGTCTGTGTCAATCAAAGATAATCCACACAAAAATGCCAACGCACCAAATAAGTAAATCCAAAATGCATAATCCCTCGTCCTAATACGTATGTCAATTATGTAAGCAATTAAAACGGTAAACAATCCAAATATGAACGATACCCAGAGTCTTTCATTCCAGGTAAAAGAAGTTTGCCCAAAGATGAGAGGTGTTAGATCCATGGACATATACCAAAGACTTAAGGCTAGAGGAAATGTCAGAAATGGAAAAGGAAAGAATCTAAGAGCAACTACAGCAGCCACGATCGTTCCAATTTCCATAAAAAATCGGGGTCAAAATCGGGGGTCGCGGTAGGGATATTAGTTACCTAACACCCCCCGCACAGATCCGTACGTGCGGAATTACCGCATAGTTTGGATAGATCTCAGGCGCGCCTATTTTATAAGATCCCTTATTCAAATCAC
>JAAKFP010000367.1 GCA_011065005.1 Chlamydiota bacterium
CACAGCATCTTCATCTGCTACGTTGCAAATCCTTGAAAACTAAGAAGTTGGCTGCGGATTTGCGCCTTGCAGCTGAAGCGCTGTGATATCAGAAATGTATAACTTATTTTTGCACAGTTCCTATCCCTGACAAAGACTCAAGAGACCCAAAATGAAGAACCCCCTTCGCGATATACTCCGGAATCTCGGGATACTCGACCTGAGAAATAAACACCGGCTTCGCCCGCGTTTGCATCAGCGCCGTCAACCCTTTCGGGGTGTCCTCAAATCCAATAACCTTCTCAGCAGAACCACCTAAGGTCTTAATAGCGTTTAGATAACACTCGGGATGAGGCTTTGGATGGGAATAGGTTTCACGAGTAAACCAATGGGGAATGGTATCGAGAACAGCATTTTTCTTGCGGATAAGCTGAATCTGCTCGTCAGGAGAATTGGTGACCACACAGCGAGGAATATCTGCTTCCGCAAGGGAGTGCAGAAGCTCCTCCGCCCCAGGCATCATATGAACCGCACCCTCATTCAAGAGGTCCAACATGGCATCCTTCTTCTCACGATAAAGGACCTCCCAATTCGGCTCCATTTCATACAGCTGCGGGATATCTGAATAGATACTCTTCCGCAACCTCTCCGAGTCGTAATGGGCCTTCAAACAATATTCAACGAAATCCCACGACAATGCAAACCCTCTACCCGCACACATCTTTTTGTACGCGAAGTAATGGATCTCCTCCGTATTGACAAGCAATCCATCAAGATCGAATAGAAATAATTGATAATCTTCAACCCATCGCATATGATAAACCTCACAAAGCAAAGAAATTATACCACCAACACCGAATATATGGCACTACGAAAACACCTCTCCACAGCCCTACTCCTCCTCGCCCTCCTACCTGGATGCTCAGACTCCGATACTACCTCCTCCTCCCCCTCCAAAGGCGATCCCATCACCAGAACACACAACGAACACCTCCCCATCCCCCCTCCCATGAAAACAGCCCCACCCCCTTATCCATGGGAAAAAGATATGGTCGCCAACCTCCCCAAAATCACAAAGGAATTCTTTCGATGCAAAGGCAGCCCCCTCAACCCCGAACGCATCCAAGAACAAAACGGAAAAATCCTTCGAATTGCAGACTGCGGAGGCTCAGAAAAACATAGCCTACCCCTCAATAACCAAAGAGAATTTATCTACCCAATACTCATAGACCTGATGAACTATATCCAAAGGCAAACAGGAAAAAAAGTTGTCATCACCTCCGGACATCGCTGCCCCGAACACAACGCCTACGTTGACTCCTCAACACCCAACACCTACTCCAAACACCTCATCGCCGCCGAAACCTCCTTCTACGTCCAAGGCCTAGAATACGAACCCCAACACATTGTCAACATCCTCCTCGACTACTACCGTGACAACCCTAAATACCAAAACCAATACGCATTCCAACTCTTCCACAGGTACGAAAAAAGCGACACCAACGTCTCCATACAACCCTGGTTCAACAAAGAGATCTTCATCAAGCTCTTCCAAAAAGAGGAAGGACGCAACTTCGACAACCGCCACCCCTTCCCATACATCAGCATCCAAGTCCGATACGATACCGACCTCAACGAACGGGTCACCTACTCCTGGGATAGGGCACAAAAAAACTACCTTAGACGATAAGAGCCTAATTAATAATCATTTCCCTTCCACTGAACAAATCACTCTGCTATATTTATCAAAAATCCACGCCGATGTGGCGGAATTGGTAGACGCGATAGATTCAAAATCTATTCTTGGCAACAAGGTGCCGGTTCGAGTCCGGCCATCGGCATTTAGGGGGACTCCGTCCCCCTAAAAAACCCCTGCCAAAGGGTCGAAGACCCTCTGGACTCCCAAGTATCATCCCTGCTCGCCTCTTAGCCACTGATGGAAGATAAAGTCAATAAGTCAACTCTGACCCTTTCCATTTTTCCATATCTATTTTCCATATCCATCTTGACAAAATGTAACCTTAAAAGTTACAATGAAAGCAAGGAAAGTGAACATCGAATGGCAATAAAATCCTTTGACAACAAAAATCTGGAAAAGTTCTTTAAGACAGGCTCGAAATCTGGAATACAACCTCATCACTCAACAAAACTGGAAAGGATTTTGGATCGACTTGATTCTGCAACAGATGTTAAGGACTTGGATTATCCAGGCTCACAACTTCATCAGCTATCAGGAAAGTTAAAAGATTTTTGGGCAGTCAAAGTGAGCGGAAATTATCGAGTCTGGTTCAGATTCGAGAATGAAAATGCCTATGATGTTCAATATGGTGATTATCATTAGGAGATATATGATGCATAAGAGAAAACCAACACATCCAGGGATTATCCTTGAGGAAGACTATATCAAACCTCTCGAGATAAAAAATTTACAGAAGCTTGCCGATGCGCTAGGAGTCAGCAGAAAAACTCTTCACAAAATTAG
>JAAKFP010000368.1 GCA_011065005.1 Chlamydiota bacterium
AAAGAAGAATTAAGAAAAAAAATTGCCTCGTTAGAGTCAGCAAACGACCAAATTTACACCGAGCTTTCACATGTTGATGAACTCATGCGTTTGCTCGGCTTTCAAGATGGGTTGGAAACAGTGAAAGCAACCGCTCAGAGTTTATATGAAGAGAGAGACCCTGACTTCGTTGAATAAGGCTGGTCTGATTTGTTTCATCTGCTATAATTGTTCTTTTTATCCGGAACAGATATGGCGCAAAAGTTGAAAATGTGGAACGAACATTCCACCTGGAAAGAGGCAGAACAAACCTGGGATGCCGGAGCGAAAGAAGCTGCTAAAACCCAACCTGTCAGAGGTCTTTCGCAACTTCCTTCCATGCCGGGAATCACCAAGGAAACGTCTAAACATCTGAAGTGGAAAAGTTTTCAATGGATAATCACAAAAGATCACAAAGGGGAAGTCCGACGAGGCTTTTTTAAACACCCTCTGAAGTATGGGTGGGCATACGTAAAATCAGTCTTAAAAGGGAAGCCGTACCGACGAGAGAAGGACTTTTTTCTCTATGGTGTCAAGAGCGTCGATGAATTTCAAAAACTTTTAGAAAACCCTAATAGCATTTTTGTTGTTGGATTTTCTTATTGCCATAAGCCTTTTGAGTGCCCTTCGGGGCGGTTTACACCAGAGTGTATCCACGAACCAGAGCATCCTATTTGTAGGCAGTGTTTTATTGGAAAGGCAATCAATGCACTTCCCGAAAATAATAGTGTTGCTCTGGCTATTCCCACAGTTCATTACATTGGAGGGAAAATTTTCGAGATCGTTCACAATAATCCTGGAAAAGACGTTCTTTTTATCATTACAGCCTGTGAAATGACGCTCGAGATGTTTGGAGATCTTGGAAATATGGCAGGGATCAAAGGGGTAGGGGTCAGGCTTGATGGCCGCATTTGCAACACAATGAAAGCATTTGAGTTGTCGGAAAATGGAGTCAAGCCAGGAATCACTGTCGTTCTCGATGATACCAAACAGAAAATCCTAGACCTCATCCAGCATAGAAGAGAAGGGGTTAACTGACCCATTCAGACCATTTTATCTTGAAATCGGGATTCTCTTTACAATACCGGTAGAAACTTCTAATAAATTCTGTTCTTTCGAGAATGTGGGGATGCTTCCATACTTCTTTTGGTGGTACAGAAAGAAGATTGATGCCGCCCCAGAGCTCCTGTCGAGTGATGAATGGGTCAAATTCATCATGGGTGGCGTTTAACATCATATCATACATTGCCAGAAATGTTGTTGACCGCCCTTTGCCGGCAGAACAGTGAAAATGTAGCCATGTATCTTCGGGGAGATTTTTGACAAATGCAACAAATTTATTAACAGTAGAGTCAGAGGGACGTGTATGATCCGCAACAGGTAAACGGAAATATTGCAAACTATTGCTTTCTACTAATTTCTGTTCGGATCTCACAGAATGAACAAAATAGGGGATCGGATATTGCCTGTGCTTATAAACAAAAGTGAAGTTTCTCTTTGACAGTGTATGGAGGAGTGTTTTTTCTTCTTCGATGATTTTATTGTTGGATTTTCCGGCATTCATCCAGTTTCTGTCCATATACCAACTAATAGCATCACCATTGAGGAAGCCGTGGGACTCTTCCCGGAGATCAACAATGACAATTTTGTCGCTGGGGATGACTGAAATCATGGTTTTGAAGCTCTCTTCAGAGAATTGAGAGCTTCCGGAAGCTTGGAGGGGATTCATCCGGAACATTCTGGGTAATTCGCTGCTGCTTTTGCTATTTAACGTTAACAGTGAGGAATGAACCTTCGCAATTTCGGGATAGATGATTATGAAGAGTGCGGCAACCGCCAAACATGCTACAATATAAAATAGTTTCATGGGTCCACAGCCTCGAAGCGATTAGTATTATTAAAACCTGTATTATTAAAACCTGGATAAAAACTACGTTTTATGCCAAAATTGTAGCATAAAACCTGTTTTTGAACCAGGAAAGAAGAGATAAATTCTTTCAGAATAAGGAGATAGATCATTATGGCTGAACACCTAATGCACTTAAACGACGAAAGCTTTGAAGCGGAGATTTCTCAAGGCGTTACGTTAGTAGATTTTTACGCAGATTGGTGTGGGCCATGTCGCATGATGGAGCCAATCATTGATGAGTTGGCAACAGATATGGAAGGCAAAGCTAAAATCGCTAAAATCGATATTGAAGCGTCGCAAAAGGTAACCTCAGATTTCAATGTTACCTCCATACCCACGATTATTCTCTTCAAAGATGGCCAGGAAGTGCAGCGAATCGTTGGAGTCAAAGATAAGGATGCTCTAACAGAGATCATTTCAAGCGCACTATAAGACCTTTTTTGTTAACTTTGTGTTGATATTTTTTCATATCCTTTTTGAATTGGCTAACAGTCTTAAGATTTAGCACATGGTGTTACT
>JAAKFP010000369.1 GCA_011065005.1 Chlamydiota bacterium
AGAACCTCAAATATTACCCCCCTTTTTATAAGCACTTACCTTAACAAATAACATTTTCATCCTTCGGGGTCCTTCGTCTAAGTCTTCATCAATTTTCTCAAAAGTCATTGACAAACCTAAACCACCAATAAAATCATTAAACGATTCAATATCCGAAACAGTAGTTCTAAAAAAACGCTCTCCTTTTTTTGACACTTCATTGAACTCGACTAATCCTTGAGACTCTGTTTCAGTCACTTTCTGTAGCGATTTCTTCTTCTGAAATTGTTCCTTCCTTACCACAAGAATAGAAGCGATGTCACCTTCTTCCATTTTAGATGCCATTTCAGTCAAAAATTCTATTGCATACTTAACCTTGAGTACAGTCAGAAAATTACCTAAATGAAATACATTGAGTATCCCTTTATCTCTTTTTGGAAACTCTTGTAAAAATTTAGTGCCATCCTTGACGATGAAATGTTCTTTATATTCAGAGAGATGATAGGCTAGCTTATTGATTTCTATAATCTTAAATCCTGCAACCGTAAAACCATGCGAAACAAACAAATCATAAATACTTTTTCCGTCATATCCTTGACCTCCTCCAAAAGAATATACAAAGAAAGATTTGCTTTTGGAATTACTCAAGTGAACTTTCAGGTCTTTCCAATAAACTTCATTGCCCGTTATCTTGCCACTTTCTCCAGCTAAGGTAAGCTTTTTCCTTTCTTCCATAAATGCAAACATGTTTGCACGAAAAGGCGTTTTTTTACTGGGATCAATAGAAATAATTTCTTCTGCTACTTGCCAAACTTTACAAGTATCTTCAAAATCAAGAAGATGGGAACCCCGATTAACTTTTATGAATTGGCGACAATTTTTCTTCACATATTTTTTTAGATCATTCGGATTTTGGAATAGTTGCGTTATTTTTTTCGCTTCACATTTGCAACCGGGATAAACACAACCACCACCATCTGCGAAAGAACTAGAAAAACGAGCTCCCACTCTATTTGTACGAAAACCAAGAGCCCCACTACATAAAACACGCTGGCTTATACTTCTCAAGCTAAACATTAAGTATCCTGGAGCTTATTTTTTAAAAAATTCTTCCGGGCGCAATAATTTTTTGGTGATAAATGTAATTATCGTATCTATTATCAATCATTCTTTGAAAAGCTTCTTGGGTACTTAAGTCTCTTTTTTTTACTAGATCTCCATACTGCTTAACATAGTCTTCAAAAGTTAAGCATTTTTTTTTAGTAAATTCTCCCTTACTCATTATAGAAATACTAGCCCCAGCTATTCGTTTTTTCGCCATTTGTGTAACAACTTTTGTGTTTTGTGTAGAAAACCAACCCTTTGAACATTGGGTAAAACACGACAATGAACGTCTTGTAATTCCGAAAAACATATATACCTCATAGGTTATAGTTGCGAAGTGGTCATATTCTAGCGCAGCAGCTATTTTTTTGCAACCTTGATGTTTCTGGTGCAGCAATTATGAGTCGTGAAAATCTCCCTAGATAATCGGGCGAAATAGCATTAAAGTTTTTCTTTTTCAGTTCAAATCTTGCTGATTTACAGTGCAAGGGCGCAAGCATTCATTAACGTCCCGAGAAGTTCAAGGAAGGCCCGTGAACGATGCTCCCCCGGAAATGTCAATAACGATGCAGGGAGGTATTGGTACGCATGATGAAAATACTCTACTTTTCAAGCAGTATTCTGTGAATGGAGTTGGCTGGGGGACGCCATTTATGCTCGTTCCTGAGGTGACAAACGTTGACGAAGAACATTTAAAAAAACTCTCCCAAGCTGGAAACGATGACATTTATCTCAGTGACAGCTCCCCGTTGAATATACCCTTTTGGAATTTACGCACTTCAGCAAGCGAAGAGGCGCGTAGACAGCGAATTGCGGAAAACCAGATGGGAAGTTCTTGCCCGAAAGGATTCCTTAAATTTAATTCCGAGATGACAAATACGCCAATCTGTACCGCATCTCGTGTCTATCAGAAACGTAAACTTCGAGAAATTGCAGAGGGCGAAGTTTCGAAAGATAAACTTGCTCTGATCAAGGAATCCATCCTCAATAAATCTTGCATCTGTCACGACCTTGCAGGATGCGCCACCCGAATGAATGAACTCGACCCCAAAGCGACCCCTGCGGTTTGCTGTGGTCCCAACATCGTAAATTTTTCCAAAATCTGCACTCTCAAGGAAATGGTCGATCACATCTATGGCCGCATATCAATATTGACCAACCCCAAGCGTTCGCATATGTTCATCAAAGAGCTTAGACTCTATGTGGACTATCTTTGTAATGAGATGAAAAAATGTGAATTGGGGCTCTCAGATAGTTCAGCAAAATATTTTTCGGAGTTTAAAGATCACTTATTGGAAGGGATCGAATACTATCAAGACCTTTCAAACCAGGTCAAAGAAAAGTACCGAGTTCTAT
>JAAKFP010000037.1 GCA_011065005.1 Chlamydiota bacterium
CAAATTAATCAGATTTAAACTAAACCTTTATAATAACTTAACATTACTATTGTAAAATATAACTATAAATTAATAAAATTTTATTTTAAAAAATATATAGTTGAAAGGTTAAAGCAAAATGAGTAATAAAATTGATTTTATCACAGCTGTTAAATTTGACACTAATACATTTGAGAAGAAAACGATCGGTCAAAAAGCCGTGGAAAACTTTGATGACTATTTCTTTCTCAAAGGGAAAAAGGCGCAAGTCATAAAGCAAAATGATCCCAATAACGACTCTTATACGGTAGAATCTGCGGAACAAAAGACAAATATACCCCTAAACATCTTAAAAGTCATCAGTTACTGTACCATCGCCATCCCCTTAATCATGCTTATCGGTAAAGCCATTGCCCGCGCATGCTTCCACAACAGCATTGAGAAGAAAATAGTTAGCAAATTCCCGCAAAAGGAAGCTAAGAAAAGTGATGAGGCAGCTGAGAAAGCCGGAAGAGCCGATGAAGCAAGAAAAGCTCTGGAAACCAAGGAAGCTGAAGAAACCGCGAGAAAATTTATGGGGGCTGGAAATAAGGTTGACGGAGCGGCATCGGCGATCAAATCCGCAGGGCTAAAGCTCGAAGCTCCTACTCTACCGCCCCTTCCGAGTTCTCTCACACCCCCTCCGCCCATCATGGCTCTACCTCCATCACTAATTCTACCCTCCGGAGCAGAACTAAAAAGCTTTGTGCCGCCACCACCCGAACTATCCCCAGAAGACCGCGAACTCAAAAAAGTTTTATGTCTGACATACAATGCCATTTCAGAATTCAATGGAAGTGGTAAAGCGAAAATGCACAAAATTAAGTTAAATGATGCCGGACTTCTTTCTGTTCATCCGACAAAAAAGAATAAATCGGAGAAAAGAACAACTGAACGGCTTGCTGTTTTTAGAAAAGTGTTTGGCAACATAGAAAAGGCATTGAACGCTGGCATCACAAAAATAACCGTCGATGAAACAACCCCCAAAAAGGAAGTCGTTTCTCGGGAAATATTTGTTTTGGATGTTCTAACTGCACTAATCCAAAGTAAGGAAGGCAAAAACGCCCTCAAGAACAATTTCACAGACTCAGGGCTTAAGAAAGACTTTGAGGAGCATGTTGGCCAAATCATGAAAAAAATTGGTGGAGCATCACCTGAGCAGGCAAAACACATGCAAAATCAATTTCTTGAGGCCAAGAAATCACCAGGAAAACAAATGGAAACCTTTTTAACGGATCTACACACATTTTATAACCAAATGGTATCAAAGCCTGAGGTCAAAGATCTTGTTTCAGAAAGCATGCTTGAGAAAGCACCTATGTGGGCTAGTACTATCGAGCTAGAAGTCATCGGTTTACTTCAGAGCGCGAAAAAAGAACCTAACAATGCTGCTATGCGTCTCTTCGATGCGTTAGAAAAATTAAGAGAATTACAACTTTTGCTAACGAAAAGTAAAGACCTACGTTTCATTGAAGCAAACAAAGACAAATATTCCAAACTCAAAAAAATGCTAATTGACGAGGGACTTCCATTGTTAAAGTTCAAAGAGGAAGACGAGCTTATCAGAAGCAATCTGATAATGGCTAAAACAGATGAACCGACAGATGTTGAGAAAAAAGGCAGAGCTCCGGGATTCAGAAGCCGTATAACACGGAAGTTGAAGACTGGCCCAGCCCAGGCGAGGGAAGAAATAAAAACTCTAAAACCGAAAACTGCTTCTCATATTATTTCCACAGAAATCGTCAAGGGCTTCCTTGATGACAAGATATTTCTTAATAACGTTGTTGAAACAGCTCTCAAGAATATTCGGAGTCAAAATCCAGAATTATTCTCAAAACTTCTTTTGGACAAAAACTTACAAACCTTAATCAAAACTAGAAACGAAAAAAAAGAAATTAGGCATGAAGCGGAAATTGGGTTAGGCGCTATTAGAGAATTTGTAAAATATTCTAATCTGCTAGAACAAGCTCAGAAAGACCTAGAAGCAGGTACAACCACTAAAGAAAGGATCGGAAACAATCTTGAGTCTTGGAAAAAATTCCGATCATTACATGAAACCCAGCTTCAAACCTCTCAAAGAGCTTTGAAATTGCTAAAAAATCTTCGGGAAGGAACGGAAGAGCATATGGAGCTTGTGGTGGTGTTACTCGATTTAAAAAAGATAAACTCTAGCAGCGACCCGCTAAAAGAAGCTAGAGAATGGGCAGAATTGCACAAGAGCCCCCAAGATTGTGAAAATGGTGTGATGAGCAGCTATACCAAAGGTTTTGGTGATGATGTTCCCTTTCTTTCCACCCCGGACACTGATGCTATCATCTTAGGTCATAAAATTCTCATGGAAAAAGATCCGACCAACAAAGAAAATTACGAACAACTCATTGCCTTTGTTCGTAATTTAAGTACTGCCCTTGCGGAGGCAAGCAAATCTCTGAAACAATACTACGAGACTAATGAACAGCATAAAAAAGTAATCAAAAATGATGTGTCGATGGACGTAAATATGGAAATAGCGATTCAGAAACTTCGTGATGACATTAGCGAAATACCAAAAAAGTTAGATAACATCAAAGAACAAGAAAGTGACCATGTCAAATGTGTTGTGTTGAGCAGAGAATACTTAAGACAAGCGATAACTAAAACTCTCAACAGACTCGAAGAGCTTGAAAGAGCAGCCGCAGAGTAAACCGCAGGTCAAGTTTTATTCCAATTGAATAGCGCACTTGTGCGCTGTTCAATTGAAGAGACTTAACCTTCCTCCTCTAAAGCGAAAGGTTTTCTCCACGTAAACTCTGTGGCTCCGTGGTTTTATTTATCTATCAAAAACTCTTTGATTTTTCTTCGCGACCTTCGCATTTAAAAAATTCTTTGCGCCTTTGCGTCTTTGCGTTGAATCCCTAAACAACAAGAGACCTCACGATGATACAGGAAAGGGTTTTATCGTTGCCGCCCATGTTGACCATCATCCCATATGGGCTGCGCAACTTCACTTGGTTTTCCGCTCTTCCCGTGAGTTGGTGTAGCAGGTCAACCATCTGTCTCACCCCTGTCGCGCCTGTAGGATGGCCAAAGCCTCCTAAGCCTCCCGATAGATTCGTTGGAACAGACCCTGCAACGGCTGTATTACCATCCAAAATAAAATGGCCTCCCCTCCCCGTTTCAGCAAAGCCGATCGCTTCGAGAGCAAGAATAGCTGTAATCGAAAAGCAATCATGGATCTCTAATACTCCAATGTCCTCTTTTGTTAACCCCGCTTGTTCCAAAGCTCTTTGAACGGCAATTTCCGTTGTAGACAAGACCGTTAAGTCTTCGGGGTCCTGCGTGATGTCCCCCTGCACCTCTGCGACTGCGACAACTTCAGCAGCATATTCCTTTTTGACGCCACACTGTTGTAGTCCTTCTTCCGAAAGGAGCGCAAGGGAGGAGGCTCCATCAGAAACTTTGGAGCAGTCTGTCGCATTCAAATACGGTACAAACTTTTTCGGATCGGGAGGCATCATCCCTAATGAGAGCAGGTCTTCTATGGTGTTGTGGTACTCCTGTGCTTTCGGATTTTTTCTGGCGTTAAGGATCGACTGCTCGTACCACTTTGCCATGGCACGCCGCGTGTCGTCATATCCATATCTTTCATAGTACGCGCCGGCACGCTCTGCAAAAATTCCGGGAAAAAAATGGGCGTACCCTGCTTTCCGTTCCTTGTTGTAGTAGGAGGCACCAGCCAGGACGTCTGCACCATAAACAGCCTTCATTGTATTTTGCATCTCGAATCCCGCCACAAAGGCCGTATCAGCCATATCGGAAAGAATAGAACGAATGCCTGCGCCGATCGTTCGGCTGCCCGTGCCGCAAGCCCCTTCGATCCCGGTACAAGGCTTCCCTTTCAGAGAAGGAACCATAAAGGGGAGAAACCCCGGGAGGTTTGCCTGTTTCAGGAAACGTCCCGGCATAAAGCTGCCAAGAAATCCCTCATCAAACGATGAACTTTCCAGCTGTGAAGAGGTTCCTTCTGCAGTTTCTTTGAGGTACTCCTCGAACCCACGCATCGGTTTTTTGGGATTAAATTCTTTGCGCCCAGATCCCATGTAGGTGGTGTTGTAACCTGCAGCAATATAGACCTTTTTCCTCAATGCTTTCATGGCCCCGCCCTCATTGAGGTTTTTTCAGGAATCCAAGGATTGTCAGCACCATAGAGATGATAAAAGCCATTCCTGAGAACAAGGTTGACCTCCTCGACAGTTTCTGCAACGCCCTCCTTAACAAGGTTTCGCGCAATCTCTCGCGACTCATAAAGATGCCCTTGCGCGAGTTGTGCTCCCAAAGTATCCATAGCGAAGAGATCATGAAAATAGTTCCTCAAAACCACCTCTCTGTCCTTCATCTTATGAAGTTGTTTCCAAGGAATGTGCCCTTTTGGTAGGTCATCAAGAGCAATCTTCGGAAAATCGGTATAGGCACCCTCAGAATAGATTTTCACGGGCTTACGCTTCTCATACTGAAAGAAACCCTCTTTTTGTGAACCATCCGGATTCTGTCCTCCCAATACTCTCTCGTGCACCATCTGATCAATCAAAGACCTTTCAAAAGAGACGCCTAGGTAGTGAGTCATGATGTTGATCACCTCCTGACAGACGTCTATGCCCACATAGTCGATCAACTGAAAAACTCCCATGGGTCGCAGAAGAAAATCTCGGGTGACACGATCAATCATGAGGATCGCCTCAGGTCGTGAGTATTCTTTTTCGAGTTCCCTAACCTTTCGGAAAGCATAGTCGATCTCCCGAATAAAGTGCCCATTCCCAATAAAACCCGCTACATCTTTTGAAGTAACCACGACCTTTCTAAAAATCTCCGCCAACAATGTTGCGTCTTCAATTAGTTGTTTGTTTGTTTCTTCTGCAGGAATGATTTCCAACAATCGTTGTACGGGAGGGGGATTGAAAAAGTGATAGCCAATCAGCCGCCCCCCTAATCCACTTTTCTTGCTCAACACTCCAATCGGAATCGACGAAGTGTTCGTGAAGTAATAGGCATCGTCCCTACCCACCGAGTTAATCTTCGCAAAAACCTCCGTTTTTACTTCAACATCTTCGAGGATAGCCTCAAAAATGAGGAGAGACTCTTTGGCCTGTTCCACTTCCGTTTCGAAACGGACCATATCAATCGCTCCCTCCACAAAAGCGTCAATGATCTCCTCGTTGCTGATAAGCACCCTATTCTCAGCATAAAATTCCCGAAGGGGATTGATATTTTTTTCTGCAAACCTTCGAACCTGAGACCTAAGATATCGACGCAAAGACCCTAAAGCTGCCTTGTTCGCATCAATCAACACGAGAGAATACTCCCCGTTTCCCACACCCCCTGTGTACATAGCCTCACGCCGCGCCATCTCTTGAAGGAGAAGAAGAGAGATTCCACTCCCCATCTTTCCCGCAGCACCTAAGACAGAAACCCTTTTCAAAGACTCATCCAACATACTGTTATTCTCCCTTTATACCGAAACAAACTCAAGAATCGGTTTTTGGGCTGATCTTTTTCCGCCTGACTTTGTGCTCGATCCCACCTACTTTCCTAAGTATACTGAGATCTCCGCACTACGTCAGTCGAAAAAATCTCTAGCCCAAAATTCCGATTCTTGAATTTGTTTCGGTATAACTCTCCTAGATACCACAAATCTCTCAACAAGTAAAAGTGATTTGGGCCCTTCAGCAATCGTAACCGTTCAGGCCTCGACTCAATCACCGCGAAGATCGCGAAGGAAGCGAAGAATACGCGAAGATTAGTCTATTGATGTAGAACAAGGAGAAGCTGGTCAAAGATGGTATCAAACGATTCGTTCAGACCAAATGCTACTAATTAATAAAAAAATCTTCGCGCGTCCTTCGCTTCCTTCGCGATCTTCGCGGTTAACAGATAGAGGCGAACGGTTACGCAATAAGTGCTAGCACCGATTTTCATTCAGATAATTAGGTCTAACATTAATCTCTTGATCCACAGTCACTTAGAAAAAATCAGTCTACTCGCTGAGTATGTCTTGATTTTTTCTAAACGGCTGCAAATCAAAATCTTAACGTTATACTTAATTATCTGAATGAAAATCGGTGCTAGCCCAAGAATTTTCTCCCAACTCTTGATTTTGATTGGGTGTATTAAAAAATAAAATTGTCATGGTATAAGGAAGAAATCGTGGCAATACCTATAAAATCACCCCACCAAGGATAAGGAGGAAATTTGGAACCCACCAGCAGCAGCTCGGATCTTAGCGATCCATCCTCAACACGATCTCTACCTGAACAACAAGGCAACGGGAGTCACTCTTCATCAGAAATTTTCAGATTTACATTTACCGAAGCCGCCTCAAGAAGTGAGAAGAGTCCTACTCCCCTTGGCACAGTATCAGAAAACTCATGTGAGTCATTAACACTAGAATTCGTCATGAACGGTGGAAATCCTGAAATCGTTATTCATAGGTTAGAAAAACCAAATAATCATCCAGAATTTTTGCCACGAACTGAGAGCATGATCGCCGGAAGAAAAAAACGAGTATCTTTATTACTAAACAAAAAACCTTTTGAATTTGAGCCCGTAGACCACATGTCAACGGAGTCGCTCTCAAACACAACCAGAAAGAAAGTAGTCGATAAATTCAACAAAGGTCTAGTTAAAAAACTGAAGCAATCTTGGCGCGAAGCAACAAAACCTGAACTCAATGCAAAAACCATAAACGAACTTGTCGCTGATTTCTGTTTAGCAAGGACTGACATGGTTTTTCATGAGGAGGCCTTAGGAAAGACCCCAGCAGAGGACTTTGAAATAAGAACAAGAGAAATTGCCAAACAAATTCTAGAGGTCATTAAAAAGGGCACCATCCTTCTGATTCCCACTATTAAAAGATTCAACATACTTCTTAAGGCCTCTAAAGATTATATTGAAGAAAAAGACAGTATAACTACAGAGTGTCAACAATTCTACGGATCCTTAGAAAAAATGGTCGAATATAGCAATTGGATCCAATGGAAATTAACACCCTCTGTCGGAGAAGATAAAGACATAAACTATTTCTTCATGCTGCATGAATATCATGTCGGCCAACAATGCTACGAGCCATTTCGTAAATTTCTCACCATTCCACTTGGTGAAGAGAAAAAAGACAGAAAAAGTGTAATGAAAACGCTCAAACACTGGAATGACCCTACTGTGGAAGTAATAGCGCAAGTATATGAAAAGATTGAATCCATTTTCCGAAAAGAGATCACCATGAAAAACATCACAGGATATGACCACTTTTGGATAGAAGACTCTCAATCAAAAACAAGGGTTTCGAACATCTCTCATCATGACATCTTCACAGGTCTTATGTATGGAGACAGTGTCTTTTTTCAGAAAATATTCATTAACGGAGAACTGTTCTACGACGAAGAAGCTGAAGGAAAACCAGAATCTAAAAAGACTTTCTACACTGCATTTTTCGAGAAACTTTACAAAACAAAAGTTGATGGCTGTTATTCAAAATCAAAAGTAAAAGAGGTAGTCGATTATGCTGAGGAGGTGATGCAAAATGAAGAAGGAAAAGATACTCGGCACCCCCAGATACCAAACAAGACTTCGACTTGAAAAATAGATGTAAAAAATGACTAACTACTATATATATCTTTATAAAGAGTAAAAAAAGTGCTCTATCACTGTAACTGCTTGATCTTAAGCGTCCATTTGATATAGGAGGACATTATTGTGAGAAAAATCCTAATCTATCTACTCGTCTATTTTCTAAAGTTCATCATGGCATTCCGCTACCGGGTTTACGTCAAAGGGTATGATAAATTGACCCCTGAAACTCTAAATAAACCTGGCGGCGTGTTATTTTTGCCAAACCACCCTGCAGTATTGGTAGATCCAGTCGCAGCAAGCTTAGCCGTCTTCCTCAAATTTCCGATCAGGCCGCTAATTGTGGAATATATGTATTACACTCCTATTGTTTATGGAATGATGAGGTTTTTAAAGGCCCTCCCCATTCCAAACTTTGAAACCTCAAACAACAGCCTGAAACGGAAGCGACACGAAAAAGTCTTAGACGAAGTGATCAAAGGGCTGAAAAATGGGGAAAACTTCCTTCTCTATCCAGCAGGCAGGCTAAAACATACATGTAAGGAGAAGATTGGCGGTGCCTCGGCAACACACCGTATCATCACGGAAACGCCTGAAGCAAACATTATCTTGGTTCGAGTCAAAGGACTTTGGGGCAGCAGCTTCTCCCGTGCGCTAACAGGAAATGTCCCTCCAATGTTTCCCACTCTTAAGCATGGCTTTTGGGTGCTATTGAAAAACCTAATTTTCTTTGCACCTAGACGAAAGGTGATCATTGAACTTGTTCCGGCACCTGCAAACTTCCCATATCATCCAGAGAATCGATTGGAGCTAAACCACTGGTTAGAGAAATGGTATAATCAACCTGATGGGCTTTCAGAGCAGGAAGGACCTCTCCCGGGCGATTCTTTGATACAGACATCTTATAGTTTCTGGAAAAAAGATATTCCCGAGGTGTATAAGCCGGAAGAGATTGAAGAAACGGTCGTGCACCTTAAAGACATTGACCATGATCTTCAAGATAAAGTTCTCGATAAGTTACAAGAGCTCACAGAAATAAATCCCTCCGCTATCAAGCCTGAGATGTCTCTAGCAAACGACTTGGGATTAGACTCTCTCGACATCTCCGAACTTGCCATGTTCATTCAAGACTACTTTGAAACAGGCCCAATCCCTGTCACGGAAATGACTACAGTGCGTCGCGTTATAGGAATTGCTTCGGGTAAAATCAAAGTTGAAGAAAAAGTGGAAGAAACACAGTTCGATATCTCGAAATGGTCCTACACAGGGAAGAGCGATCGAGCGCAGATCGGTGAAGGGAAAACCATACCCGAGGTCTTTCTAAACATCTGCGGTCAGAGAGGAAAAGCCCCTGCCTATGCAGATGCTCGTTCCGGAATTCTCCCCTATTCACGATTGAAGCTGGGAGCTATCCTTTTAGCCGAACACATTCGACACCTTCCGGGAAAGTATATTGGCATACTATTGCCCGCTAGCGTCGGTGCATTTATCTCTGTCCTTGCCTGTCAATTAGCAGGAAAAGTGCCACTTATGATCAACTGGACCATTGGCCCAAGACATTTGAAAGCTGTTTCCGAGCTTTCCAAAGTTGAAGTGATATTATCCTCATGGGCATTTCTGGAAAGGCTCGATTCTGTCGATTTGACTGGAATCGATGAAAAATTGTTGATGCTTGAAACAGTCCGACATGAGTTTTCGATTGTCGACAAAATCCGCGCCCTCATCCGTTCCAAAAAAAGCACCAAAAATATTATGAAAACTTTTGGTATTGATAAAACGTCTGAAGATGATGCGGCGGTCCTCCTATTTACGAGCGGAACAGAAAGCATGCCTAAAGGTGTTCCCCTTTCTCATAGTAACATTCTGGAAAACCAACGCGCCGCGTTGGAAACAGTAAATATTCGTACTGACGACGTCATCCTCTCTTTCTTACCCCCCTTCCACTCGTTTGGATTTTGCATCACGGGACTCATAGGGCTTCTTGGTGGAGCACGAACGGCATTTTTTCCCAACCCCACTGACGGGAAGGGCTTGGCGAAAGCAAGTGAAACGTGGGGAGCAACAATCATCTGTGGAGCACCAACTTTTGTTAAGGCGATGCTCAAAGCTGCCACACTTGAGCAGGTGAAAAATATGCGTTATTGCATTACGGGAGCAGAGGCAACGCCTCCCGACCTTTTCGATCTGCTAAGAAAATTTGACAAGGAAAACACCCATGTAGAGGGATATGGCATTACGGAATGCTCTCCCATGATCTCCACCAATATTGCAAATGTTAACGGCAAAGACGTTCACCTTAAAGGCGTAGGACGCCCGGTGCCTGGGGTTGAACTGATTGTGGTACACCCTGAAACCAATGAGGTGTTACCTGTAGGTGCCGAAGGTTTGATTCTCACCAGAGGCCCCAACGTCTTTTCCGGGTATCTCAACCCCGGTCTCGCTTCCCCATTTCTTACTGTCGAAGGGAAAGAATGGTATAACACCGGAGACATCGGCTTCCTCGATGAAGACGGCTGCTTAACGATTTCAGGGCGAAAGAAAAGGTTTATCAAAGCAGGGGGAGAGATGGTTAGCTTGCAAGCTATTGAAACTGCGCTTTTGCAAGCAGCACCAAAGAAGAAGTGGCCATTGAGTGAAGAAGGCCCGTCACTAGGGGTGATCGCCAAAGAGGTTCCTGGCGGCAAGCCCACCTTTATGCTCGTCACAACTTTTTCTACTGATGTCGATGAAGTGAACCAAACGCTGCGGGACAGTGGTTTTAGCAATATGATTAAAGTTTCGAAGGTGATCAAGCTCGAAGAGATCCCGATCATGGGCACAGGAAAAACGAACTTTCGCGTTTTGGAAGAGCAGTACATAAAATAGAGCAACGGCAGAATATAGTTCTAACCACAGATACACAGTAAGCGTTCAGACAATGCCGTCAACTTAAGCGGTTCATCACAAAAACGCGTAACCTGAGAGTTTACGGTTAGCAATAAATTTGGGAGTACGGGGACTTGTCCTTGCAGTTCTACATAAGTTTTTCTGACAAAAACATCTTCTTCTACGGTCTTATTTGTGCACCTGAAAGAAATGTAAAACCCTAGGGGCGCGGTAGCGCCGGAAGATGTAAGCCCCCTGTGAAGCGTTAGCGGAACGGGGGGGGGGTAGATGTGAAAGAAGGTCAATAGCTGCGGTAGCTGCGTAAGAAATTAGTCGAACACAAATCGTTACAGCTACTCCCATATACGCCTATAAACGTGATTGCACTTCAGGGTTGATCAGCGTTTGCTGGCATTTTGTCGATCATATCAAATAAAAAAAAATGAGTTTTACACGAATGTGTCATAGAAATGTGTTT
>JAAKFP010000370.1 GCA_011065005.1 Chlamydiota bacterium
CCTGGGAAAGATTTGAAATAGATCCGGCAGCCTGTAGGGCTGCCAGGTTCAAACCAGAACATTGATTTATCATATATGATGAGGATCTCTTCAAAAAAAGAGCGGTATACATCTTGGAAGGAAGGTTTATTATGACGTTTTTGTTGACTATGACTATATATAAAACGCTTTTTCCTTCTGGCAGCCCTACAGGCTGCTATGTTGCTTATCGACTTCTCCCAGGGCGCTGCCCTGGGCTGTTGCAATACCAGCCCTTCAGGCTGAATTCAAATGTCGAAAGTCGAGTCTGAGGTCTCTGTGGTTAATTATATGAGGCAGGAAGGGTTACCGATGTTTATAACTTTTGAGGGTGGAGAAGGCTCCGGAAAGACGACTGTGATTTCGAAAGTAGCCGAGAAGTTGAAAGAACATGGCCATGAAGTGCTGGTAACTCGAGAGCCCGGCAGCACAAAACTTGGTGAGCACGTCCGCGATTGCCTTCTGAATCCCGATATTGGTTTTACCTTTGGAAGCAGGGCAGAACTTCTGCTTTATTTAGCTTCGCGGGTCCAGCACATTGACGAGGTGATCCGTCCGGCCTTTTCCGAAGGAAAAGTTGTTCTTTGTGACCGTTTCAACGACTCCTCAGTCGCCTACCAGGGTGGAGGTAGAGGGCTAGGAATAGAAAACGTGCAGCAACTCTGCGACCTAGCTTGCGGTGGGTTGACTCCAGATCTTACCTTTTTCTTAGATCTCGATCCAGAAGTTGGCATGAGCCGTATCGAGCGTTCGAAGGATCGCTTGGAAGGGGAGAAGGTTGAGTTCCATCAAAAGGTTCGCGATACCTATCATCAGCTTGCAAAGCTTCATCCCCGCATCCATGTCATTAATGCTAGCAAACCCCAAGAAGAGGTCTATTTAGAAGTGCTAGATATTTTGGATCGTTACCTCACTAACTAACAGGATATTCAGGATAAATGGTTAATACCTTTGCCGATATTATAGGAAATGACAGAGTCAAAAGCTACCTCACTAGGATGATGGAAAAAGAGAAGATCGCGCAGTCTATGCTTTTTGCAGGGCCTGATGGAGTAGGAAAAAGCTTGTTTGCGGAATATTTTGCTAGACTGGTTCTAGACACAGAAAAGCAGCATCATCCTGACCTGCATATCTATCGCCCCCAAGGGAAGATCGGAATGCATAGCATAGGATCGATGAGGCAATTCAGTAGGGAGGTCTATATGGCCCCGTTTCAGGCAAAAAGAAAGGTGTTTATCATTCATGATGCCCATCGGATGCTAAGCTATAGCGCAAACGCTCTCCTGAAAACGTTTGAAGAACCCTCGCTCGCCAGCGTCATCATCCTCCTTTCAAGCTCTCCAGAGCAGCTTCTACCTACGATCCTGTCAAGATGCCAAAAAATACGATTTTTTCCGATAGAACACAGCGACCTCGTTAGGTTTATTCAGACGAGAAAAGATGTTCCCTCCGATAAGGCCTCAGCTATAGCGTATCGTGCTCGTGGGTCTATTGGGCAAGCTGTCCGAATCCTCGAACAGGAAAACGATCCTACACGAGAAATCCTGCTACAGTCTTTAGCCTCTGGGTTGTTGAGGTCCTATTCGGGAGTGCAGCAAGTTGTTAAGGAGATCAACGAACAGGTCACCATTCTTCTGAAAGGAGGGGAGGAAGCCATTCGCTCCCAACTTTTCCAAGATTTTGCTGAAGACTTACCAGCCGTTCAAAAGCATGAAATCGAAAAAGAGGTGGAGGGATATCTTACCATGCAGCGTGTTGTCGAAGCTTCTGCACTTTTTGATATCATTCTTTCATGGGCTCGGGATTTGCAACTCTTGCATGTGAACGGCAATAAAAATCTGCTGATGAATCCTGACTACGAAACCGAGCTGACCCAAGCACTTCAACGTGGGAAACTCATCCCCTTAGAACAGCTTCAGGAGGCCATTTCAGAAGCAAAACTGGCACTGCAGCGCTCCACACCATTAGAATACTGCCTAGAAAACCTGCTCCTTAAGATCTAAATCTTTGGAGTGCGCAGAGCCATCTGCGCTTTTCGATGCCGGGAGGTCTCTTCTTATCAGCTAATGCTTCACGAAATCATACTGCATAAAAAGTTCTCTTCAAACAGGGGAATGTGCACAGGGCTAACGCATTAAAATTCTTGTAACTATTCAGGTCGCTATTTCTGGGACGATGGTTCCAGCCAAAAATGTGAAAAATCAAAGGGCCGAAGGTCTGAAAGTGGATAGCCCAGGCAGCAGTGAAGGGAGCTTGCGACCGAAACGGAAGCCTGGGTAGACAGACTGTCCGAACAACCACATAGGTAACATTCTATCCAAGCACATGGGTGACATTATCCAAGCACATAGGTAACAGATTCATTTTACAATATTTCTCTTTTCATTTGTTCAGTTTTACCTAAA
>JAAKFP010000371.1 GCA_011065005.1 Chlamydiota bacterium
CTAAGGATACCAAAAATGCCATAGGAAGAGGTCAAAAAGCAAGGAGTATTTCCTTTTGAGGAGATACTCCTTGCTTGTATTTTTTTGTTATACAAATGTCGATTTTTTCTTCACGTAGAATGAGAGTGTGGTCAGAGATACTCCCAGGAAGAGCATATATATTCCAACGTAGACACCGATCACCCACGCCGCTGTTGTTGGCAATCCGCTAAAGATCAGTATAGCTAACACTAGTGAGAGTAGGCCGCTAAAGAATAGCCATCCCCAGCCTTTGATGGGGCGGAACTGCCAGCTGTTGACCATTTTGGCTATACCATCTACAAAGAAAAATACTGTCAGTATTAGTGTTAGGGTGATAATGCCTGTCAGAGGGTATGTGAGCAGCAGTATTCCCGCAATGAGGGAAAAAGCGGCTGCAATCAATACGGGGACAGATGCAGGGTCTTTTACTGCTTTAAGAGCCCGAAACCCTTGGACAATTCCTCCAATGGTTAACAAGAACCCGAGGATGAAATTGAGGCTATAGGCAACCACATAGGGATGGGTGAGGGCAACTATTCCTAAGAGTAAGAATATGATCCCTTCAAAAAGCAATGATTTCCAGTTATTTTGAGAGTTGAGCATAATTTACCTTTCCTTTGTTAGGCCTAAAAACACAACGATTTTTAGGCAATTATCCTTCAACACGGATTTTCACGGTTTAATTACACCCTAACGCCAATCTTTTGATCTACAATGGGTTAGAAAAAATCCGCCTACTCGCTGAGTATGTCTTGATTTTGTCTAATCCATTGTAAATCAAAATCTTAACATTAGGGTGCAATTCCACCGTGAAAATCCGTGTTCAAGTAACATATATCAAACCATAATTTTAATCGGTAGTCTTGAAAGGTAATTATTCAGGTTTTAAAGATATAGACTCTTTCAATTTTCTCTTTAGGAACGATATCCTTGATATTTTTTTGTAGCTGGTCTTTGGATGCCCCACTTGCGACGACAGTATTATCTAGGATTCCAAACCATTTCTTTTCTATACCAAGTCTTTTCAACTGTTTCGAGAAATAGCGAGCATTGGTTTTTCCCATTTCCTGATAAAAGACATTTGTAAGTTCTTGATTTTTAAGGGAAAGTTCGACAATTTCATCCCAGTAATAGTCTCTGTTGCTTTTATTTTTCATGTAGAATTTGAGTTTTTCGAGATCATCGTTCTTTTTTACATTTTCTGTATTGATAGGAAGTTGGGTAATAAGACCAAAGTTATGTTTAGCTTTTTCATAGCTATCCTTGAGGGTTCTTCTGAATCCAGAGCCAAAGTAAATGGAGCATCCCCTGATAAGACCATCGTAGATAATGCGTTGCTTAAAAGGGAGAAGAACAGTTTGTACTAGAACAGGTGGGTTAGGAAACATCATGTCAAGGGAGTCGAAAATTCCAGATACCGCGTAAGCTTTTTCAGGCTCAGAGTCATTAATAAAAATTGAATGTTTCTTCAGATGCTTGTAGATGAAAAATTGTCCTTTTTCAAAATGTTTCCAACCAGAAATAATGGCGAGTTCATCTTTATTGAGAGAAGTTGCTTGCTCACTTTGAAAAAACTGATCAATGAATTCCTTCTGATCATACAGGGCAGCATGAACTTTAAACTTTTTTTCTATTGGTAGAGCCATAAATTCATCATGAGAAAAATCATCTTTTGCAAGGGTGCTCGTTCGCTTATTCACGAAAAGCAGTAGCTTCACAAATAATTTATAAAATAAGTCAATATCAGCTTGCTCGAGTACAGCTTCCATGGTTTTCTCTTTGATAGGGAGAATAAATATTTTCCATAGATTTCTCCTTAATGGTTGAGAGCTAGTATCGGAAGAGGTAGGATTCGAACCCACGGTCCCCGTGAAGGGACTTCTGTTTTCAAGACAGACGCATTCGGCCACTCTGCCACTCTTCCAAATGTCAGCTAAGCTAATTTTATAACCCCTTAGGTATATTTCTTCAATACAAATTTGGTAACATACAAATTTGGTAACCATTGTACCATAATTTTTGGACTGCGCAGAGCAATCTGATAACTGTTCAGGCAATGGTGTCAACTCAAGGAAATAAAAAAATATTTATCACCGCGTTCACAGAACTCAAAGAGAGAAAAATGATTCCCTCGGCGATCTCGGTGTTCTCTGTGGTAAAGTCTTTTCTTTAAGTTGCCGGCATTGCTTGAACGGTTACGCAATCTGCGCTTTTCGATCTGCAAACGTCTTTTTTAGTTTCTGAAATTCGGAGTAGGTACAACCCCCAGGAAAAAAGGGGGGATGAATGTTGCTGAACGGGATAAATGAGGTGGTCTTTTGGCAGCTAAGACGCCAGGATTGGGGGGATTAAGCACTATTCCTCCTCCTTTTTGCCCTCTCCGCGGTTGTTTTC
>JAAKFP010000372.1 GCA_011065005.1 Chlamydiota bacterium
GGTTTTATGTCCAGATGATAGATCCCTTTTTCATGCATGGTTTTGAGTCCTGTTAGGATATCACGGATCACAAACTTGAGAATTTCTGTGGCAAGCATAGGGTTATGCAGGGCAGATAGATGGCTCTGAATTTCTCTTCCGTTTCCAAAGCCCGCGAGTGGCATGAAATGATAGAGAGTCTCTTCTAGGCGAATAGTGTTGTAAATTGGAAGAACATTCTCTCCGGCAGCCTCTTTCTGCATATCGGCTTCTTCTTCGGAGGCTCTTATGTTCTCTTCACCCTTCACCTTTTTAGAGGCGACGTATTCCCGGTCTTCTATTCGTTGGGCCACTTTAATGGCTCCAAAGTTTCCTCTCCCGAGGACATATTTGAATCTTTTTTCACCTTCGGGGAAGACAATCAGATGACCTGTTTGCTCATAGACCTCTCGGGCTTCCTCTTTTGAAATTTTACTCAGTTGGTAGTACTGTTCTCCAATTTCTTTGTGACTTTTTTCCACGATGGGGTCTAGCTTAAAGCTATCATGAGCTTTGGAGCCTTGCTCGATAAAGCCTGGAGCATTATTCGAAGATCCTCTTCGTCTGCGAAGAATAAGGACTGTGCCTCCGGTTAGGCCCAGACAGAGCACTCCTCCAGCGGCTAGGCCTACAATCCATAGAAAAGAGGGAGTTTTTGGAGAAGAAATTCCCGACGTGGATATGAAGACAGGAGTTTTTGTCGTTGTAGAATCAGCAGAAAGAGAAAAGGTGGTGGTCGTAGATTGCAAAGTTGGAGCTAAGGAACTTGTGGTGGAAGTAGTGGTAGTTGACGTTGTTGGAGCTAAGGAACTTGTGGTGGAAGTAGTGGTAGTTGACGTTGAGGAACTTGTGGAGGAACGGGTGGTTGAGGAACTTGTGGAGGCAGTTGAACTACTGCTCGCGGTCGAGCTTCTACTACTGCTCGTGGGCGTACTAGGACAAGGCAAGCTCACATCGATAATCTGAAGGCCAGAAGTGCCATCCGCCACATAGGCATAATTGCCAGAAACGGCAACGTCGCTAGCATAACCAGGCGTATCGTAGAAACCCGTAAGCGTTGGGTTGGTAACACTAGATACATCGATAATCTGAAGACCCGAGTACTGATTTGCCATATAGGCATAGTTGCCAGAAACAGTGATACCCTCAGACCAGTCAGACAGGTTGTAGGAGCTTACAGGTATGGGATTTGCTATGTTAGTTACATCGATGATCTCGAGTCCATCGACCAAATTCGCTACATAAACATAATTGCCTAAAATGACGACGTCTTTGGCCCAGTTTAAAACATAGGCACCTGCAAGCGTGGGATTAGCCATATTGGACACATCGACGATCTGAAGACCTAAACCGGCAGCCGCCACATAGGCATAGTTACCTGAAACGGCGACACCATGAGCATTGCCTCCATAGGAGCCTGCAAGCGTTGGATTGGCTACATTGGACACATTGATGATCTGAAGACCTGAGCCCCCAGCCGGCACATAGGCATAGTTGCCGGAAACGGTAACGTCAGAAGCAGAGCCTGTATCGTAGGATCCTGCAACCGTCGGGTTGATTACATTGCTTACATCGATGATCTGAAGACCACCTGAACCCACCACATAGGCATAACTGCCGGAAACGGCGACGCCAGAAGCATAGCCTGTATCGTAGGATCCTGCAATTATTGGATTTGTTATATTGCTTACATCGATGATTTGAAGACCTGAACTGGCATCCGCCACATATGCATAATCGCCGGAAACGGCGACGCCATGACCTCCAGCTGACGAGCTCCCCAACAATTGAGGACACAGGGACTGGCCCTTCACCGACTCTGGCAGCAGCATCATTCCAGCGAGCAACGCCGTTGGGAGAGCACCACCCTGCTGCCTGCTCACCGCAGCGACCATGGACATTTGAAAAACAAAGGCTGTCTTAAATGCCGCTGGACCCAATGTTCCTTTCATCGTTGCGATGGCATCAGAGACGCTGTTTTGGTTGGACTCCCACGATCTACCCGCGGATATGAGCAAACCTCCAAGAACACAAGCTGCGATACTTTTTCCCCAGGAAGCCCGATCTGACGTCGAAGGAGTGACTCGATTAGGAGCCCCAAATTCCAGGCTATTTGCCACGTAGATCAGGTTCTCATGGGCTACATGATCATAGCTACTGCCAAAGAGTCCTGTGCTATAGCGGATATAGGTGGTTTGGTAGCTTTCCGGATTTTCGAGTTTCCAAAACACTCCATAATCCTCTCTCAGCTGATCAAAGAGTCTGTCCTTTGTCTCAAAGGTGTCGTAACCCCACGCACCTGCTCTTTGGAGTTTGCAAAAAACGTTGGACTTTTCCCCGCGCAGGTCTTCGATCTCCCAAATATCGACAGCGGCTTCATCGGCAA
>JAAKFP010000373.1 GCA_011065005.1 Chlamydiota bacterium
CCATTGAGAACATGAAAACATTCCAAAAGATCCTCTAGATTTTTTCTGGTTTTCACATCATAAATAACGTTGTGAACATTTTCGGAAAGATTCTCGAGAGTGGTTATATCGATTCCATACCTACTTAATCGGTATTCCGTTTCCGGGTTACTTTCCTCTAATTGACACGCCAACTTGTAGGTAATCGCCTGCGCCTTGTAAATGCTTATCACCCTCTCGGGATAAGCTATGGGCGAACTATCCATCGATGAAACCAAATGTCTTGTCAACCGATAAATAGCGTCCAAGGCTTTCTCTGCCTGCTCTTGATTCAGCGTGCTCCAGAAATCCTTCCCGACATCACTAGCCGGCAACGGAAGCTCCTCGAGGGTTTGCTGAACCAGATAAATGACGGATAGATGATCAGACTCTGTGCAAAGAGACCCCGCTTTGACACGATCGCAATAGTTACTCCTCCCCTCTAACACAGCAACTAACCTGTCCGGCGCCATTTCTCCTAAAGCTGTATTCGGAATCTCTAAACCGGCGACTTCGATAGATTCTTTTTCCGGCACTGCAAGTTTTTCCGTTAACGTCAATTCCATCTGCTTAGAAATTTGATGGGTAATTGCAGCTAACGATTCTCGTTTTGAAAGAGGTTCTTGCAAAGAAAATACACGCTGACCTCCCACAGCAGGTGGGGGCGATTCAAGAAATTTCAAGGCTAGGGAGAAACTTTCAACGACTTCCTTGAAAGGAAGGGAAACATCATAAGAACCGCTTACTTTTTTTGAAAGTTCCCCCTCAAGGGCTTGGCTCATATGTGCTTGGAAAGCTGTAATCAATTCTTGTATGCTTGAATTTTCGAAATTTTTCTCCGAGAAATCCTCTACGTGCGGGGCCAGCCCTTTCCATCTTTTTTGATGAGAGGCATAAAGTTTCAGAATCTGCCGGCAAAACTTTTCTGCCCCCTTTTCGAGAAGTTTCGCCATAACGGGCTTGGTATCTGCCACGTCGTCATACACCGATAAAACTTCCGAAAAAAGAACTTTTTTTAAATAATAATTTGTTAGCTTGTAAGCATCGGCGCCCAAAACGTACCGTAAATACGCTAATGGAGCCCGCATCGAACAGCTTCCCGAGCGTTGCCCCGTAATAAATTCTGATAAATCATGACGTACTACCGATTTTTTATTCTCAAAACGAGAAAAGATGCCCTGGTAAATATCTTCAGAAGAATAATTTTGATCCTTGCCATCCAAACTGAACATTACACTCGGCTCAATAAGCGCCTGTATAAATCCTGTTTCACACAATTCTTCGCGAGATAGGTCCTGAAAGACAACCACCGGGGCAATCAAAGTCTTGTTGGGAGTCTGTATAGACTCATGATGTTTTTCTACGCCGCTACCGGTATTCACCACCATGCACTCAAACTTGCCATCCCCACAGTATTTCACTACGCAAAGCATGGAATGTCCTGATATAGGATGCCCCCACCCAGATGGAATGACGAGGGATTCCTCTTTTTTTAAAGACCTGATTTGGCGTATCAGGCGTCGGTTGAGGTGTTCAACTTTCCTTTGGGCATCACATTCCGACATCTTAGAGATCAACTCCATTTCCCGCGCAAATCTTTGACTCTTCTTTAGTTGATCCCGAAGTGTTTGCATTTGGGTTTTGATGGGCTCATCTATGTTGTAACCCCTCTCGGGCAGCAAAGCTAAAAGTATATCCAGGAACTGTAAAGACTCCGAGAAGATATTTCCCTCGAGCTGTTTACCTTCATCATCTTTCATTCCTTCCATAAAGCTATCCGCTAGAAAACTTGCCAAATTTGAAGGCGTGATGATCTCTTTTATTTCTACGTCCACAGCACCATTGTTATCAGCACCGTCATCAAGGAGAATGTCCGCAAATTCGTCTTCTCCCATCGACAAAACCAGGGACAAAGGCGTTTGCCCCATTTTATTGGCCTGATTGATCAGCGGAGTGTTGGAGGCTAATGTACTTAATCGGTCCGCCAACGGCCATGCTTGGTCTTTTAGAGCCATCATCAGAGGGGTATTACCATCCTCATCACATACATCTATAGGTAGCAATCCGGCATCAACGAGCGCAAATAGTCGATCAATCGCATCATCGTTGTATCGAAAATCAAGAATAATTTCTTCCCATACAGAGAGAAAATCTTTTTTCGTTGTGGTAGAGAATTGAAGAATGGTTGTTAGAATATCGTATGCTGTTTGCAAATCTTCGTCCACGTTCTGTAATACGAAACAAACACTCTTTTTCGATAAATCTGTGGACTTTTGTATCTCATCCAAAAAAACCGACCTGAACACCGGGGATTTTTTGCAAATATGCATTATGGACCGAGCCACTCCGCTAGAACCATCTCTTTCGATTACTAAATGAACA
>JAAKFP010000374.1 GCA_011065005.1 Chlamydiota bacterium
TTTGAAACAAGAGATGAGCTCTTTGATCAACTAAGAGAAGATTATGGAGTTTTTTGGAAACTTGAAGATCAAGGGAAAAATCAAATCTCTTATATTCATTTCAAAACAGGGCTCTTCGGTAGTCATTACGTCGATGCCAATCATGAAGATTTAATCTTTGTAACCAATAACCTGAAGCTGGAAGGTTCTAGTCTACCCACTTCTACCTCTCACGCATCAGACCGCACTTCTTGGGGAAAAGGTATTGCGGCTTGTGTCCTTGGAGGTTTGCTCCTATCAGCCGGCCGCTCGTGGAGTCAGAGTCCCGGCCAAAACCCTGTATCTGATGCGATTACAATGATGAAAGGGGCGCTGGGTCCTGCCGTATTCAAAGCAGCCTCTACTTTTGCAGCCATAGCTGCAGTGAGCAGACAGGAGGGCGGAGTACTTCCAGGAGTGTTGTTTGCAGGCATGATGTTGCTGCCCGAGCCGGTGAAGGGACAGTCATTGTGTCCTCAACTGGTAGGAAGTTATAATACACCTGGTCGTGCTTGGGGCATCGCTGTTTCCGGCAACTATGCCTATGTGGCGGATTTTGCTTCTGGTCTTCAAATCATTGATGTGAGCAATGTGACCGATCCCACGTTTGCAGGGTCTTATGATACACCTAGCAATGTTCATGGCGTCGCCGCTTCCGGTAATTATGCCTATGTGGCAGATTGGGGTTCCGGTCTTCATATCCTCGATGTGAGCAATGTAACCAATCCATTGCTTGCAGGTTCCTATGATACGCCCGATTTGGCTGAAGACGTCGCTATTTCCGGCAATTATGCCTATGTGGCGGATGCGTATTCTGGCCTTCAGATCATCGATGTGAGCAATAAAGCCAATCCGACGCTTGCGGGCTCTTATAACACGCCTGGCTATGCTTATGGCGTCGCTGTTTCCGGCAATTATGCATATGTGGCGGATCATCTTTCCGGTCTTCATATCATTGATGTAAGTAATAAAGCCAATCCGACGCTTGCGGGCTCTTACGATACACCTGACCTTGGTTTTGACGTCATCATTTCCGGGAATTATGCTTTTGTGGCGGATCGGTTCTCTGGCCTCCAGGTCATCAATGTGAGCAATAAAACCAATCCATTGCTTGCAGGTTCTTATGATACGCCTGATTATGCTTGGGATATCGCTGTTTTTGGCAACTATGCCTATGTAGCGGATCGAGCCAGCCTTCAGATCATCGATGTGAGCAATGTAAGCAATCCATCGTTTGCGGGCTCCTATCCTACGGGTGGCCAGGCTCACGGCATCGCTGTTTCCGGCAATTATGTCTATGTAGCGGATGACCCTTCAGGTCTTCAGATTATCAGCATATTTTGTCCTACAAGCAGTAGTTCAACCTCTTCCTCAACCAGTAGTAGCAGTAGCTCAACCACCTTATCGAGTTCTACTACCAGCACACAAACTTCCTGCAGCACAACTACAAGCAGTAGTTCAAAAACTTCTTCCAGCAGTACGATAGGTTTGACCACCAAATCTACAACCATGGAAGATACCAGCACCCCCGTTTCAAATGGCACTCCTTGGTTATGGATAGGCTTGCTTGGAGGTGGATTGTGTATTTGCTTGATCGGAGGAACTGCCTTTATCCTTCGCAGACGGCAAAAATCTCCAAATGTTGAATTAGAACCTATTGAAGGAGACATGAGAGCTCACGCTAGGGCAACTCATGAAAGCGAGTATAAAATGGCTTCTGATGTCTTAAGTTATGAGGATGAATATCGAAAGACGCCAGATCATGTATCTTACGAGGATGCATACCAAAAGACTCCCGATGTCGTAACCAATAAAACCAATTAAGAGAGAAAGAAATCTATGAGTTATGCACTATCTTTAGCAGCGAGCTACCTAGCTTCTTTTTGGAAACTGGAATCCTCGCAAACAAAGTCTACCTACTCTAAGCAGAGTGATCCCGTCCAGCTAGCAATCACCCAAGCAGCCACAAGAGCCTTGAATCAACGGATCAGCATTCAAAAGATGCAAAACGTGCAAAGAGATCTTGTACAATGGATTCTTAATGCTCAATTAAGCAAACAAACAATGCAGAGTCAGGTTGAGATTCCTAAAGAATATCTACATCGAGCTGTTTTAGATCTGCAATCTAATGGTGATTTAAGATGGATGGTTCTCGATCGATTTGGGTTTAAGGAGTATCGTATTTTTAAGGATGAAACATGCTTAGACCAACATCTTAGCAAAATGGAATATTTCGATATCTGGGAGATTGAAGATAAAAGAGGAAATACTTCCAAAACCATTTACAAATACTATGCTTGGGAAGAGTGGAACACCTGTAACAATTTAACATCACTTTACGAAGAAATTTCTTCAGGGACTGAGCATGGGATTT
>JAAKFP010000375.1 GCA_011065005.1 Chlamydiota bacterium
TTTTGATGATTCACACCCAGGGCGCTGCCACTGGGCTGTTGCACTTTTAGCCTTTCAGGCTAATAAAACAGTGCTGAAATCTACTTTTCAATGGGAAAAGCAGTATTTATGGGTAAAAGGCAGCCCTAGGCTCATTAAATCCCGTCCCTTTGGGACTTTTCTTTTCGTCCATTTCCTTTTACCACACAAATTCTCTAAAATATTACCTCAAATTCGCCTATATTCTAAAGATCTTCGCGGTCTAAAATAGGGGGGCGTGAACGGTTACCTATCCGGTATTGGCAATTGCATGCAATATGTGCTGACTTATTTGTTCATGGATAAGTCAACAAATCACATTTGCCCCCTCAACTCTTGCCATATCAGAACAATAGGGTTCTAACGAAGCAAGAGCATCAAAGTTCGATTGAATGATTTTATTCACCCATTCAGGCAAAGATGGATTTAGACTGTAATACACCCATTGCCCTTTACGTTCATCAATTACAATGCCATAATTTCTTAGCATAGATAAGTGTCTCGAGATCTTAGGTTGCGTGCTGGATAAAGCGTGTATCAACTCACACACACACAATTTTCCTTTTTTATGTAGCAAGATCAAACACCTTAGACGTGTTTCATCAGACAATAGGTTAAAAACTCCTGATGGTGTAAACATTTAATATTTTTTTTCTCCTCGATTAGGTTTTACAGCTCTTATTTTAGCAGAGACAACATAATTTTCTGCATTCACTTCAGGAGCCCAATCTTTAATAAACATCTTACTTTCTTCGACAGCATCAATAGAAATATTCTCAAAGCCTACTTTGCGCAAAATATTCTTAAGTTCATCTGCTGTCATCGCTCCTGCAATGCAGGCACAATAGAGTTGAGAGTCGTTTGTAATTTCCGGCGGCAAAGGTTTGTTTGCAACGACGTCTGAAATCGCAAGTCTTCCACCCTCTTTTAATACTCGAAATGCTTCTCTAAATACCTGCTCTTTGCTAACAGAAAGATTGACAACGCAGTTGGAGATAATCACATCTATAGAAGAATTTGCTAATGGAAGATGCTCGATTTCTCCTAGAAGAAACTCCACATTTCGATAGCCCCCTTTTTCAGCATTTAAACGAGCTTTAGATAGCATTTCAGGGGTCATATCTACCCCAAACACTTTCCCATTAGGACCTACTTTTTTAGCTGCTAAAAAAACATCAAAACCACCTCCGGCGCCCAAATCCAATACGTATTCCCCACTTTTTAATTCTGCTATAAGGTGAGGATTCCCACAGCCAAGACCCATGTTGGCGCCTTCAGGAACACTTTGCAAATCTTCTTTGCTATAGCCTAGTTCAGCAGCATAATTTTCATCCGTTGTCGATGGAACCCCGCAGCAACTCCGTGAGTTCCCACAACCTTTACCACAATTATTGGCTTCAGCTACGTTACCATAGGTGCTTCTAATGTTCTCTTTTGTGTTCTCTTTCTTGTTTTCAACATACTGTACATGTTCAACTTTGGGCGGTACATAATAATCCATAGGTTAACTCCTGTTAAACCTAAAAAACGCAGTTGAAAACGATCTCTAAGCACAATCTTTTGGCCCACAACCACTTACAATGAAGGGCCCCTTCACCGTATGGGAATGTGACCCTCCATTGTAAGTGGTTATGAACCAAAATCTTGCACTTATAGATCATTTTCAACTGCGTTTTCTAGGTTAAATGTTTTCAAAAAATGGTCTGTCACGACCTCTTAGCATACGTACACACGTATATGCATATGAACATATATGGTCAACTACTTTTCTGAGATCTCATTTAATTTTTAGATCGTTTACGTATAAGTTGATGAGCTGATAAATCGTAAGATACTGAGGGTAATGAGGTATTGGAAAATAGTCAGAAACACTACTAAACTCCTGGGTAACAGACGGCCCCTCTTCACAACAGTTTTCCAAGCAAAAACCATGGAAACTAGATAATAAAGCGACAAGGATCGCAATTTTCGATAGTTTTCTTTTCGTGATAGACATAACAGACCGCTTTTTGACAAAATCAATTATGAACAAACACAACTAACTTGTAAATAAAAAAAGGTGTTGTTATCTAATCCTAACCAACCTAAACCGCAGTAAACAAACACTTTACCACAGAGATCACAGAGCACACAGAGAATAAAAATATGTTACCTTCTTCGGTTCATCACAAGTCCCCGTACTCCCAAACTCTTTGCGATCTTCACGTTGAAATTTTTCTCTTAAGTTGATGGCATTGAGCGTTCAGACTTAATAACCGCGAAAATCTCGAAGAAAGCGAAGGACGCGCGAAGATTTTTTTATTAATTAGTAGCGTTTGGTCTCTTGAACATTGGATACAGCCTGTAGGGCTGGAATTGCAACAGCCTAGG
>JAAKFP010000376.1 GCA_011065005.1 Chlamydiota bacterium
GTTGAAATCTCATTAATTCTGTGCAGAGTGCTTAAGAAAGAATGAAAAGGAGGAGAAAAATGACAAAAAAGTTATTCAAACTGGCTTTCTAGGGGTGATTTTTTTATAGTCCGAATTGCTGACGATATACATGATAATAGTTATCATCCCGCCTATCCTCCCATGCAAGCGTTCAGACAATGGTGTCAACTTAAGCGAGATTTTAAACGCAAAGGCGCAAAGACGCTAAGTATCCTAAATTTCTTTGCGTCTTTGCGTCTTTGCGTTGAAATTCTCAGCTTAAGTTGACGGCATTGAGCGTTCAGGCTCCTGCTAACTCTTGAATTTAATTGGGCATAATTGAGAATTAAGGTAAAATGGAAAGATATTATCAAAAATATTTTTGCATATGGACAACGTTTCCCCTCTTTCGAAAAGACAAAAGATCATCCTTGCCATTCTTTCTTTTGTGATTGTAGCCTTTGGACAGCCTGCTTGGTCTTCGTTCCTAGCAATGTTTGCAGCACTCTTCGGATTTGCTCTTTTCTTTCGGATCCTGTTAGATTACCCTAAACCGAAACACCGTTTTTGGATGGCTACACTTTGGTTCAGTGCCGTGCAGATGGTTCAGCTGTCATGGTCCGTTTCTCATCCCTTCTATTACATCTACGCCGTTTACCCTCTCTTCTGTTTTGGGGAAAGTCTTCAATTTGGCATCTTGGGGTTGTTCTTTACTCGCCATAGAATCTCAAAAGTTTCCTGCCTTTTAGTGATTTCCGCGGTTTGGACCTTGTTCGAGTGGAGCAGGCTCTACTTTTTGTCGGGATATACCTGGAATCCTGTGGGGTTGTCCCTGGCGGGGAACATTTTCTCCCTACAAGCTGCTTCTTTGGGTGGAATCTTTGCTCTTTCGTTTTGGGTGATACTAACGAATCTTTTCGCTCTCAGAACCTGGATGCGTTGGCCAGACAAAAAAGTCCTTGTCAGTTGGTGTGCTATCGCTGTTGCTCCCTACCTTTTTGGTGCCATCCACTACACCTATCATAACCATCAGATGAATAAGCTCCTTGCTGAGGGCTCCAACAGCTTTTCTACGGTTCTTGTTCAGACAGCTTTCCCTGTTGAAGAAATGATCTGCTTCAAGGATCACAACCATTATCGTGAGTATGTCCTAGATGAATGGCGGAAGATTTTACAAATAACAAAAAAACAGAAAGGGAGGTCGATACAACTCATCGCCCTTCCAGAGTTTGTTGTTCCTTTTGGGACGTATACTTTTGTTTATCCATATGAAAAAGTCGAAGAAGCCTTTTCCGAAATTTATGGTAAAGATAGTATCAAGACGTTTCCTCCCCTTGACCTTCCTTTGGCGTATCAAGTCGAGACCGAGAATGAAAAACAATGGATGGTCAACAATGCATTCTGGGCACAAGCGATCGCAAACTATTTTGATTCTGGACTGGTCATTGGATTAGAAGATGCTGAAGATGTCGACGGAGACAGGGAATACTATAGTTCAGCGATTTACATCGAACCCACGTCGCGCCAAGATCCCTCTTTCTATCAGCCACCCCGCTATGCCAAGAGGGTCCTCGTGCCTATGGGCGAATATATCCCTTTCAACTTTTGTAAAGACCTTGCGGCAAGCTATGGTATTGTCGGTTCTTTCACTGCCGGAAAGAAAGCTGAAGTCTGGGAATGTGATCACGTTCCTTTCGGGGTTTCGATCTGTTATGATGAGACCTTTGGAGATATGATGCGAGAAAATAAACGGAGAGGAGCGAAGATCCTCCTAAATCTTTCGAGCGATGCTTGGTTTCCCCATTCTCGTCTCATCGTTCAGCATCTAGAACATGCTCGCCTGCGGACAGTGGAAAATGGAATACCCCTCATTAGGTCGTGCAATACTGGAGTCACCTGTGCTGTTGATTCCCTAGGAAGAGATATCGCTTCCCTAGGAGGAAATGACGACGACAGAGAGGATATCTCCGATTCCCTATTTGTGCAGGTTCCTATGTACACTTACGAAACACTCTATTCCCGGCTAGGAGATGGGTTAATCGTCGGATTCTCTATGCTTGTCGTTCTCCTCTTCTTTCGATTAAAATAAGCGTCGAAAAAATACATTAAACGCAAAGACGCAAAGTCGCAAAGAAAAGATAACAAACTTTAATTATAAAATTAAAACTTTGTGCCTTTGCGTTTAAAATAGATTTTATTTGGGTTGCTGAAAATCCGGGTTTTCAATTACCATAAGTACTTTCTATGTGAATGATCTTGTACTAAGGGCTCGTGCAAAAATAAGTTGTGCGTTTCTGGTGACTCAGCGCTTCAGATGCGAGGCGCAAATTCGCAGACAACTTATTAGTTTTCAAGAATTTGCAACAAAGCAGATGAAGATGA
>JAAKFP010000377.1 GCA_011065005.1 Chlamydiota bacterium
CCCAGGAGAGCCCTTCCGGGTAGAGACGCGATTGGCTGTGAGAGCATTGAATCAGCAGATCAGCGACAGGTTGCCCGGCTGCACACTATGCAAAGCCACGCTTAGTACGACCAAACAAGGCGAACTCTCCTTTCACTCAGAGCTGGAAGGAACCATCATTTTCTCCGACGAGAAAACAATGGATCATTGGCTTGCCGATAAAGCCGCTGTCGGTATTTGGGAGATCGAAGACCTGCGCGGGGAAAAGTCCAACGTTTTTTACAAACTCCAAAGAGCAGGTGCGTGGGGTTACGACACCTTTGAGACAAAGGACAGACTCTTTGATCAGCTGAGAGAGGATTATGGAGTGTTTTGGAAACTCGAAGATCCGGAAAGCTATCAAACCACCTATATCCGCTATAACACAGGACTCTTTGGCAGTAGCTATGATCATGTAGCCCATGAGAACCTGATCTACGTGGCAGATAGTCTGGAATTCGGGGCTCCTAATCGAGCCACGTCTTCGACGTCAGATCGGGCTTCCTGGGGAAAGAGAATTGTGGCTTGTGTTCTTGGAGGTTTGCTCATATCCGCGGGGAGATCGTGGGAGTCCAACCAAAACAACGTCTCTGATGCCATCGCAACGATGAAAGGAACGCTGGGTCCTGCGGCCTTTAAGACAGCTTTTGTTTTTCAGATGTCCATGATCGCTGCAATGAGCAGGCAGCAGGGAGGAGCTCTTCCAGGAGCGTTGCTAGTGGGAATGATGTTGCTGCCTGACCCGGTGAAGGGCCAGCCCTTGTGTCCTCAACTAGTGGGAAGCTATAATACGGCTAACTATGCTTATGATGTTGCGCTTTCCGGCAATTATGCCTATGTGGCGTATGATGAGTCTGGTCTGCAGATCATCGATGTGTCCAATGTGACTAATCCCACGCTTGCGGGCTCCTATGAGACGCCTGACTTGGCTTGGGGCGTCGCCCTTTCCGGCAATTATGCCTATGTGGCGTATTCTACTTTTGGCCTTTTCATCATCGATGTATCCAATGTGGCTAATCCCACGCGTGCGGGCTCCTATGATACGCCTGGCTGGGCTCTGGGCGTCGCCCTTTCCGGCAATTATGCCTACATGGCGGATGATTTTTCAGGTCTTCAGATCATCGACGTGAGCAATGCGACTAATCCCACGCTTGCGGGCTCTTATAATACGCCTAGCTTTGCTGTGGGGGTCGCCGTTTCCGGCAATTATGCCTATGTGGCGGATTATAGTTCTGGTCTTCAGATCATCGATGTGTCCAATGTGGCTAATCCAACGCTTGCTGGCTCCTATGATACGCCTGGTCTTGCTTATGGCGTCGCTCTTTCCGGCAGTTATGCCTATGTGGCGGATTATAGTTCTGGTCTGCAGATCATCGATGTGTCCAATGTGACCAATCCCACGCTTGCGGGCTCCTATGATACGCCTGGCTTGGCTTGGGGCGTCGCCCTTTCCGGCAATTATGCCTATGTGGCGGATGACTTTGCTGGTCTTCAGATCATCGATGTGTCCAATGTGGCCAACCCCACGCTTGCGGGATCCTATGATACGCCTAGTGTGGCTCAAAACGTTGCCGTTTCCGGCGATTATGCCTATGTGGCGGATAACTTTGCTGGTCTTCAGATCATCGATGTGAGTTTGTCTTGTCCTACAAGTAGTAGCAGCAGCAGTTCAACTATCACCACAAGTTCCTCAACCACCCGTTCCTCAACGAGTTCTCCAACAACTATTCCCGCTCCAAGTTCCTCAACCACCCGTTCCTCCACAAGTTCCTTAGCTCCCACTTTGCAATCTACGACTACCACCTTTTCTCTTTCTACCGATTCTACAACGACAAGAACTTCTATCTTCATATCCACGGCGGAGACTTCTTCTCCAGACACTCCCTCTTTTCTATGGATTGTAGGCCTAGCCGCCGGAGGAGTGCTCTGTCTTGGACTAACCGGAGGCACAGTCCTTATTCTTCGTAGACGAAGAGGATCTTCGAATAATGCGGCAAGTCTTATTGAGCAAGGCTCCAAAGCTCATGATAGCTTTGTGATGGAACCTGTGATAGAGAGACACAAAAAAATTGGTAGGCAGTACTACCAACTGAGTAAAATTGCAAAAGAGGAAGCTCGAGAGGTCTATGAGCAAACAGGTCATTTGATTGTCTTTCCTGAAGGTGAGAAAAAGTTCAAATATGTCCTCGGGAGAGGAAACTTTGGAGCGATCAAAGTGGCCCAACGGATAGAAGACCGGAAATACGTCGCCTCTAAAAAGGTGAAAGGCGAAGAGAACATAAGAGCCTCCGAAGAAGAAGCCGATATGCAGAAAGAGGCTGCCGGAGAGAATGTTCTTCCGATTTATAACACTATTCGCTT
>JAAKFP010000378.1 GCA_011065005.1 Chlamydiota bacterium
TGACTTAGGAGTTCAATCCGTTGTAGAAGTTAACAGCACCCTCGATGGGTGGGAATATGATACTCGTATTATTGTTGGGAAGTATCTGGATCCGGAAGGGCGTTTCCTGTTCGAAATAGCTAAAATCTACGAAGAGACTGTAGGATACATCATCGCTCGGAAAGAATATTATGAAAAAGATTCTGCCTACTTACCCTTTATCGCGGTCAAAAAAGGAATGCAAGGAAAAGGCATAGGAAGCCAACTATTAGAAAGAGCCATAGAAAAAGCGAAAAATCTCGGATATAAAAATCTAATTCTTGATTGCGAAGGAAGCAACCTGCCTTTTTATGAGAAGTTTGCAAAAAGTAATCATCTCGAACACACTGTCGAAAACGTCGGGCATTTCCGCTTTGGAGATACCAAACACTTTATCACCTATCGCCTTTAACCCAAGCTTCAGCATCCTCAGCAGAATAATCCTAAAAAACGCAGTTGAAAACGATCTCTAAGCACAATCTTTTGGCCCACAACCGCTTACAATGGAGGGCCTCTTCACCGTATGGGAATGTGACCCTCCATTGTAAGCGGTTATGAACCAAAATCTTGCACTTATAGATCATTTTCAACTGCGTTTTCTAGCCTCCTTAGTCGAGGACGACACCTTTATAGATGAGGGCTTTTTCTGGGTCCATGGTAACAAGCTGCCCATCTCGCAGTATGTTACAAGCAGCATCAGCACGAGCAATTGCAGGCTTACTCAGAAGCTTAGCTTCCTCCAGGAGAAATGTTTCCGATGCAACGTCATCAATATGGTTCTGGAGGATGATCCCTCCGGCCTCTTTCATATAGGGGAGGTAGGACTCATCACACAGAGGAATCACAATAAGCTGTCCCCTGACGTTGTAGGGTTTAATTTTCTCTGTAGATAGCAAGAGCCTAACATTGCCATAGATGCGATCACCCGTCCCTACAAACCCTCTCACTAGCACATCTCCAATATTTTCAACGATCATCATATTTGTTGTTCCAGTTACTCCAAAAGTCGAACCGGCGGTAACGATGACCAGGTCTCCATAGCTCACGAACTGCTTTTCCATGGCATACTCGCTAATTTTTGCAAAAGCTTCCTGAAAGTTTTTGTATTTCTTACCGAGAACTGGTGTAACGCCCCAATTAAAAGCCATTTGGTGGTAAACCTTCTCATAAGAAGTCAGAGCGAGAATGGGCATAGCAGGCCGCAAGCGTGACAACAGCCTCGCTGTTGCCCCTTTATCGGTGAGAGCAAAGACCGCAGCTGCATGAGAACTGTAGGCGGTCTTTACCGTTGCAAGCGCCACAGCGGAGGGAACATCGTTATAAATAGACTTAGAATGGAAATCAAAAAAGGTGTGATAGTCAAAATCCTCTTCCGCTTCTTTAATGATGCTATTCATGACTTGTACTGTTTCAATAGGATATTTTCCTACAGCGGTCTCTCCTGACAGCATCACTACTGAAGTGCTGTCATAGATGGCATTGGCAACATCGGAAACCTCTGCACGGGTAGGCCTAGGATTATACATCATAGACTCTAGCATCTGCGTTGCAGTCACAGAGGGTTTACCAGCATGGTAACATTTACGGATCATCTCTTTTTGCAGCTTGGGAACCCGACTCAAGGGGATCTCCACTCCCAAATCCCCTCTAGCAATCATTACCCCGTCAGCAACCTGTAAGATGCAGTCAAAGTTTTCGATCCCTTCGTGGTTTTCGATTTTTGCAATAACGAGAATATCGTCATATTTTTCCTCAACAAGGAGATCCTTGATGGTCATAATATTTTCTGCGGATCGAACAAAAGATGCGGCAATAATATCCACACCATGTTTTCCGCCAAACCTGATATCCTCGAAATCTTTCTCCGTAATAGAGGGCAGGTTCAAACTCACTTCAGGAACATTGACACCTTTTCCCGATCTAATGACGCCGCCGTTATCAATCTCTACAATGAGGCCTTTTGAAGTTTCTTCGACAACATGAGAAGAGATATAGCCATCATCAAACAGGATCCGTGAGCCTCGAGGAATGCCCTCTAAAACCTCTCCTGGAGTGATCGAAACAGATTCCTTATTCCCAACAACCTTCTGCTTCACCAAATGCCATTTATCCCCTTTTGACAGCGAGAGACCATCGCCAGCGATTTCTCCCAATCTCACCTCAGGACCTCTTGTGTCCAACATTATCGCAAGAGGGACTTCAAGCTCCATACGCGCCTGTTTCAGCAGATTAATGGACTTCAGGTGACCCTCTCGGGTACCATGGCTAAAATTCAAACGAGCGACATTCATTCCAGCCTTGATTAGATCGATAATCTTATCGTAG
>JAAKFP010000379.1 GCA_011065005.1 Chlamydiota bacterium
AGTGTTTTGGAAACTCGAAGATCCGGAAAGCTACCAAACCACCTATATCCGCTATAACACAGGACTCTTTGGCAGTAGCTATGATCATGTAGCCCATGAGAACCTGATCTACGTGGCAAATAGCCTGGAATTTGGAGCTCCTAATCGAGCCACTCCTTCGATGTCAGATCGGGCTTCCTGGGGAAAGAGAATTGTGGCTTGTGTTCTCGGAGGTTTGCTCATATCTGCCGGAAGATCGTGGGAATCCAACCAAAACAGCGTCTCTGATGCCATCGCAACGCTGAAAGGAACGTTGGGTCCTGCGGCATTTAAGACAGCCTTTGTTTTTCAGATGTCCATGATCGCTGCAGTGAGCAGGCAACAGGGCGGCGCACTTCCAGGAGCGTTGCTAGCGGGAATGATGTTGCTGCCAGAGTCGGTGAAGGGACAGGCCGTGTGTCCCCAATTGGTGGGAAGCTATAATACGCCTGGCCAGGCTCGGGGCATCGCCCTTTCCGGCAATTATGCCTATGTGGCGGATGACGCTGTAGGTGGCCTTCAGATCATCGATGTGGCCAATGTGGCCAATCCCACGCTTGCGGGCTCCTATGATACGTCTGGCTATGCTTATGGTGTCGCCGTTTTTGGCAATTATGCTTATGTGACGGGTTTTGTTGTGAGAGGTCTTCAGATCATCGATGTGTCCAATGTAGCCAACCCCACGCTTGCGGGGTCCTATGATACGTCTGGTTTGGCTCGAGGCGTCGCCGTTTCCGGCAATTATGCCTATGTGGCGGATCATTACAGTCTTCAGATCATCGATGTGTCCAATGTAACCAACCCCACGCTTGCAGGCTCTTATAATACGCCTGGCGATGCTTATGGCGTTGCCGTTTCCGGCAATTATGCCTATGTGGCGGATTATTATTCCGGTCTTCAGATCATCGATGTATCCAATGTGGCCAACCCCACGCTTGCGGGCTCCTATAATACGCCTGGCTATGCTCATGGCGTCGCCGTTTCCGGCAATTATGCCTATGTGGCGGATGACTGGTACGGTCTTCAGATCATCGATGTATCCAATGTCACCAATCCTACGCTTGTTGGGTCCTATAATACGCCTGGCAATGCTTATGGCGTCGCCTTTTCCGGCAATTATGCCTATGTGGCGGATGAAGCTATAGGTGGCCTTCAGATCATCGATGTGTCCAATGTGACCAACCCCACGCTTGCAGGCTCCTATAATACGCCTGGTCAGGCTTGGGGCGTCGCCCTTTCCGGCAATTATGCCTATGTGGCGGATGCTTTTTCTGGTCTTCAGATCATTAAGATACCTTGTCCTAGTCCTACGAGCAGCAGTTCAACTAGTACAAGCTTTTCAACTAGCACAAGCTCTTCAACTAGCACAAGCTCTTTAACTAGCACAAGCTCTTCAACTAGCACAAGCTCTTTAACTAGCACAAGCTCTTTAACTAGCACAAGCTCTTCAACTAGCACAAGCTCTTCAACTAGCACAAGCTCTTCAACTAGCACGAGCTCTTCAACAAATGAGCCATCCTCATCCGTCGTCCGACTCCAAACATCTCCACCATCAAACACTGGTCGCGTGATTGTTATAGGAGTGGGAATTGGTGTAGGAGTTTTGTGTTTGGGCATCGGCGTACCCACTCTTCTTTATCTGCTTCGCAGACGAAAAGAGGCTTCTGGTAGCACCCAAGAGGAGGGTGATTTGAGTGTTGCGGACCATGGTGAATCAGAGGAAGGCACAATAGAATTGTCATCAGTAGAGGAAGGTTATGTAAACGCAAATGACACTCCATACCACAATGTCCCTGCCATCCCTACCTCGCTCAAGAAAGAGCCGTATCACAACTTACCTGATACACAGCAAACTGGAAAATCATCGGATCAGGATTCAGATATTTCAAAAGAGAAGACTATGTATGCTAATGTTGAAATTCACAGTAGAGGCAACAACTATGCTAACTTAAAATTATAGCTTAAGGCACCGTGAAATTGAGGGCCATCTCCCCGAGAATGCTCCGGAAGCGGTCTTCCTCAACAAGCTTGGAACACGGCTAACCACTCGCTCTGTAGATCGAAAATTCGACAAATATCTTACCATCAGCGGTTTAGTAGGAAAAATCACCCCGCATACCATCGCTACCCACTGGCTGGAAAATGGTATGGACCTCAAAACCATCCAAGAGATCCTATAATCAGCCCATGGCGGGACTTCGTCCACCATCTAACGCTCTTCGAGCTACTGGTGCCTATAGCACACCTATTTTTGAGCAAAGGTATCGATAGCTCGAAGAGCGTCAGATGGTAGCCCATGGTAAGGACGGAG
>JAAKFP010000038.1 GCA_011065005.1 Chlamydiota bacterium
ACGGTTGTATAACTAGTAAACTCGGGCTAGGTTAAAACTCGTGCTTATTAATCGGTGGTGTAGTAAAACAGCATCAAATTCAAGAACCCAGGAGGAAAAACATGTCAGCTTCTAGCTCAGCAACAACCCCTACACCAGCATTAAGTGTGAATGGCCGACCATTGCCACTTAGTCAACTATCAGTACAGGGTCTATCCACTTGCTATGCAGACTCGTTTGTGAGGACGGATTTTTTTCATCAAAAAAGCGAGAGAAGGATAAAGTTTACAAAATTTACTGGATCGCTTGATGCTATTGAAGCCGTCTCTTTAGACTCGATAGTTGTTAAAAAATTAGCGACTATTGCCGCGAGAAGGGTTAGCCTGTATGCAACGAATAAGATTAAATTGGGCATGGAGGAAGATACAAACCCAGATAAAGAGGGTCCTGTGTACATTTTTGCGCCACAACAGTTAACTATTGTGACAAATGTACTTTCGGTAGGAAACTTTAAGCCGATGGTAAACTCAGATAACGTGACCATTTCCTGTAAAACCCTACGTATCAGAGAAAAATCCGATGAAGGTGTGCCGGAGAGCGTCGTTGAAATGTTTCAATCTTGGATCATTAATGAAAATGCAGAAACGATTTATTGCTAAACGGTTGGTTTTTCCCAGCTCCTAAAAGAATCAAAGGAGAAAAATATGGAAGCATCAGCTGCTGCAGCAGCAACTAGAGTAGAACCTGACCATGCACCCATCCCTGAAAGACAGATGAGTGTCATTCTAAGTGGGGGACGTGAAACAATTAACCCCTATCAAGAAGACTGGGAGCTCATTGAAAGATTGTCGAGAGTTTTTAGCTACGCTGTTAACAGAGACAGTCAAAGTTTTTCGGACGCTTGCGAGCAAGCCTTTCAAGCGGCTTTAATGGCTTGTAGAAACAGGCAATGGACGGTGCTTTCTCCTGAAGATGTGCAAGATGATCTTACAAGACTTGCCGTTTATGTGATGGATTCCATAGCTAATTATGCTATTGCTCAAAATGAGGAATGGGCTCCTCTTCTTATTGAGCATCGCCTTGATATCCTCTCGATCGATTCAGAGGGAAATACTCCCCTCCATACCGCTGCGAGAACAGGAGCTGCTCACCTTATTGCCCCCCTATTCGCACTTATTAATCCCTATCAAGAAAACCATGCACAACAGACCTCTTTGGAACTCGCCATTCAATTTGGACACCCAGAGGTTGTTTTGGAACTGATCAGGAAAAGCGTCAATATTCAACGTCCAATCTTTGTAGGAGAGGGTCAAATGATCCGGCTAAACAGCATTGGATTTGCAGTGATGCGAGGAGAAATTGGGTGCATTGAAAAGTTAGTTGTAGATGGGCAATGTTCTTTAATCGATAGTTACAGAGGCGTCGGTAACCTCCTCCACGTCGCGATCCATTTTAATCAATATGCCGCACTAAGCTACCTTCTAGAGACTCATAAGGATAAAACACAAGAGCTCATAAACCAACGAAATGAAGAGGGCCTTAACCCGCTCAGTTTTGCAGCCGCTTTAGGGGAACTCAAGCCTATCGAACTCCTTGTTCAAGCAGGAGCGTCCTTGGAATTCATGGACCTTCATGAAAGACGACCGATCCATCACGCAACGCTTGGGCTCCATTATGATGCCATTCAACTTCTTGCTGCTCAAGGTGCTAAAATAGACCCTGCGGACGAGCGTGGTAAGCGTCCCATTGATCTGATCGGAAAAAAAGCCGGCCGCTCTGCGAAGTCTTGTCGAGTTTTGCTCATGGACTTACAGAAAAATAAGGCCGCGAGAAAACGATTTCCGTCCTTGCAGTTTCATTATCCTAAAAATCTCGTTTTTCGTGGAGGAGGACCCAAGGGAGTTGCCTTTGTGGGAGCTCTACTTCACTTACATGAACAAAACCACATTGCAGAAGTGAAAAGAGTTGCTGGAACATCAGCAGGAGCGATTACAGCGGCTTTTGTTGCTATTGATTACCCAATAGGGCAACTGCAGAACCTTTTAATGACAACGGACTTCATGAGCTTTCTAGACCACCCGCTGTCTGGTAAGAAAATATCACAAGCATTACAAGATCGGTCCATATCTCAAGTAGTAGAAACGCTCCAAAGTATCATTCATACATGTTCTAATATCTATCGAAAGCCCTTAGGCTTCATCACAACCCAAATTAAAAGATTGTATCAATGCACAGGGCTATGTGATGGAGAAGAGTTTAGAAAATGGATGGAAAGGGAAATTAAATTCGTCACAGGGAAAGACTACCTCACTTTTGGAGAGCTAGCAGAACTTGTCGAAGGTCAAGGAGGCAGTTCTCGGTTTAAACACCTTCATGTGTATGGAACACGTGTAGGAAGAAATCCAGAAATCGTTCATATGAGCTCTCAAGATCCTGCTTTCAAGGATATGATCATCTCCGATGCAGTGAGGATCTCCATGTCTATTCCTGGAGTCTTTAAGCCCCATACCATGCACATCTTACAAAAAGTGGAAGGGAGAAGGGACCGGATCCCTTACCCAGAATTTGGATCCTTCTTAGATGGGGGGATGCTCTACAACTTTCCCGTAGAAACTTTTGATCAAAAACAATACCTCACACAAGAAGACCTTGGAAAAGAAGGGAAATGCCCAAAATTCAATAAAGAAACAATAGGTTTTAACCTCTTTTCCTCCTCGTCCGAATCTCCAACAATAGACAATATTGAAAGCATAGGAGATCTCCTAAAAGGGATCTTTCAAGTCTATCTTGGGGCTGAGGAATCGATTCGCGCACTGAACTCCTACAATCAATCCCGCGTCGTCGAAATTGATATAAAAGAGGTCGGAACGCTCGACTTTAATATGTCTGATGACACGAAAAGAATGCTCATTGATTCTGGAAGGCAAGCAATAGAAGGATTCATTAGAGAGCGCACCCCTCATTCACCACCCCGGCCTCAAGAAAGGACCCCAGAAGAAAGGCTCCAGCAAGAGATTCAAAGAAGAAAAAGCGAACTGCAAGCAAAACGGTCAAGAAACCCCGATTCCTACCCCTCACATTACGATCATTTACTAGAAAAAGGATATTTGCATCTTTATGATCATCTCCTGCAGATGAAAGAGATGTCGACCCGCCAAGAAAGAGAAAGAAGGATACACGAACTCTCTTTTTCTGAGATTTCTCATATCATTTTAGAAACGAGAAAAGTGCTCATCGATGCAGTTACCATCCCACCAGATAAACCCTCCCTTTTCCTCCTAGGATCCTCAGGATCGGGAAAATCGACCACTTTTTGTTTTCTTAGAGGTGATGAGATAAAAATAAACACCGATGGGAGCTACTCATCGACACATCCTCAAGGGGATCTGATTGGGCACGGTGCAAGTTCTTGCACCTTCCTTCCCACCACTCAAGAAAACAGGGACTTGACTATCATCGACTATCCAGGATTTGACGACTCGAATGGTCCGTTGGTCACCTTAGGGATGGAGTGCGCCCTAAAATCTCTTATTCACACACACCAGCCCAAAGTATTAGTTATTAATGCAATCACGGATACCGAAGGAAGGTATGCGTCTCAAGCGAAACTAGGAAACCTTTTAAGCCGCTTACTGGGCCTGGACACTAGAGAGCATTATTGCGTGCTGGGGATGACCAAATACTCCAGAGACCGTGAATATCAAAACATCAAAACAATAGAAGCGCGCCAAAGAGAAGATCTCAGCAGTCCATATAAGCAACACATAGTCTTTCTTGAAACACAAATTGAGACACTTAAAAAACTCGACATGCCAAAGCTCCAATCACAGATAGAGGCCCTTGAAAAGGAACTTGCTGAGGTAATGAGCAGGAGGGAACCCCCATTAATAGACCTTCCCGATACAGAGGAAAAAAGAGAGTGTCGGAGCGCATTAGAAGACCGGGAAAACGAGATCCTGAAACAGATCGGGCTAACTAGCAAAATTTCCCTTGCTGAGCTTGAAGATCCGCACAAAAGGGATCAGATTTTACGTGATATCGCACAGATGAAGAGAGTTGCCTATCCCACACTTCAGCAAATCATAGACCCAGGTCATGAAAGGCTCTTGATAGACCGTTTTCAACAAAGTCTAATCCCCGTGATAGAGGATCAGAGTTTTGAGGAAATAGATCTCAGTGATTTAGAACGAAAAACACTAGAATCCAGTTTAATCAAAACCCTTCTCTCTTCGTCTCATCCTGAGATAGGGGAATGCTTACACCTCCCAGAAATAGACCCTAAAATTGCCCAAGCCTTTAGTAAACAAGTTGTGGGAGGGTGTATCGGGAAATTAGTCGATCGAGTGATTAAAGGGATCGATCTTGCCTTTGTTGAAAAAATCCTTGAGGAGCTTGGTTCAAAGGCGAGTCCCGAAAAAAGTGAAGCCCTAAAAACGAAACAATCACAACTTAAAGATTATATCTTAGGGTTAAAAGGGATCACATTCGACACACCAAAGCAGTCCGAAGAAAAATGGGAAGAACTTCGCAAACAAACATTAGACCTTGAACAAGAGATAGAAAAAAAGCATAAGATGAGCGATTTGGAAACGATTGGTTCGTATCTTTTATTTGGTATTCCCATATGGCTTAGTAATAGAGCAAAACGTGCAGAACAAACATTTGCAGTTAGAAACAACCTGGATGAGTATTGTGAGAATTACTGTGAAACTCTAGATAGCGTCTATGCATCTTTAACCAAACTAAAAGGATTGGAAAAAGTCATTGAGAAAAAAGAAGAGATCGATCGGGCTCTCCAATCTTTTTCTCCATCTTTTGCCTCTCTTGAAAGTTTAGATCAATCAATCGAAGGAGCAATCGACCAAGTGAGGAGGCAGTACGGACCTGAAGAGTGGGAAAGACGGGTTGACCTCTTAAGAGATAGAATTTCACAAAGTTGTATTAAGCGGGGCCACCACTTTCCCCTGCCTTACGTAAGAATAAGAGGAACAAAAACTTTTGAAAAAGCTATTGAAGAAGCAAGCGCAGCAGCAGGAGCAGAAGCAGTAATAGCAGCAGCAGAAGCAGTAGAAGCAAGAGCAGCAGTAAGAGCAGCAGCAAGAGCAGCGGCAGCAGTAAGAGCAGCAGAGGATTTAGCAGCAATAGAAGCAGAATTAGTGGTAAGAGCAGTAGCAGTAGCAGTAGCAGGACCAGTAGCAGCAAGAGCAGCAGCAAGAGCAGGAGCAGGAGTAGCAGCAGCAAGAGCAGGAGCAGCAGCAAGAGCAGGAGTAGCAGCAAGAGCAGCAGCAAGAGCAGGAGCAGCAGCAAGAGCAGCAGAGGATGCAGCAATAGAAGCAGCAGCAATAGAAGCAGAAGTAGCAGCAATAGCAGTAGCAGGACCAGTAGCAGCAATAGCAATAGCAAGAGCAGCAGCAGCAAGAACAGCAGCAGATGCAGAAGCGCAAGCAGTTGGATCAGGAGCATTAGGATTCAACCCATTGGATGACATCATTCTTACCCTTTTCCTTGGACAAGATCCTTACCTTGAAATTATCAAAATCTCAGGCAACTGTTTCAAAACAGAACTCTTATGCCAGGTGAGTGGGGTCTTGAAAAGAAACGCCTTGTTATTTCAATACGCAGGGATGGTGATGGTCTTAAAACAATATACGGAGCAAGAAGAGCGGTTTTTGCAAGTGATTGATAGACATGAAAAGGAGTTAGAAGGAATTAGTCGAATAGAAATCCTTAGTGGAGGAATAAAAACAGTGAAACAGGGATCACAAGAGCCCACGTCATCCTCTTTAGAAGAGGAGTTAGCTTGGTTTGAAAAAGAGGTAGAATTAACAATAACAATGCCTCTTGCTCAAATGCTTATTAGAGATGCAATAAAACCTCTCATTATGCTGGGAAATAATTGCTTTTTGAAAAGAGGACTAAGAAATATGTCGGCCAACCTATATCTCACTTTCCGCTAGTTCAAGACATCGGATCAACTCATTTTTTGTAACCGTTCACGCCCCCCCTATTTTAGAACGCGAAGACCGCGAAGAACGCGAAGATCTTTAGAATATAGGCGAATTTGAGGTAATATTTTGAGAATTCGATCAATTTTTGAGTTGTTTTTCTTAAAAACCTTCGCGTATTCTTCGCTTCCTTCGCGATCTTCGCGGTTATTAAGCAAGGGCCTGAACGCTTACCATTTTTTCAAACTTGAAAAATAAGCGTTAATTACTATACTTATATGCTCTTGTCAATCAACCTTTCTAAGCTCGGCTTTGCAAAAATTTTGCAAAGTCGAGCTAAGTCTAATCCAGGAAAATCTCATGAAAAAAGCTCTACTTTTTCTTACCCAATGCGCTTTAGTTTGCTGCAGTGAACAGGCTGGAGCAGAATCAACGGAGATGTCTATTCAGGAAGCTTTAGAATGCCCTTATGTTTACCAAACGGTAAATGTGATCACTGGGGAGTATTGTGAGAATGAAACAGACCTGCATCTAGGGGGAGCAAAATCCCTTTCCCTCAGAAGATGTTATACTTCGCAGGATCCTATTGCTCAGGGTTGGCATTTTAATCATCCCAACATCCCTATTGGTGAGGGAGACATTCTGGAAGATATGCATGAGAGCTCCGTTCATTATGAGTTTGATGAAGAGAAGCGACTGAAGGCGGTCACCTTAACCCCTAAAGAGGGAGGGGATCCTTACCATCAGATTCATTTTCAGTATCAGGAAGGAGAATTTACCGAATGTGAAGCGATATCGGATGTTGGAGAGAGAGTACATTACACGTTTAGCAATGAGGATGTCTCTCGAGCTGCACAATCCTGCCTCCTGGAGCGGGTACGAACTTCCAACGGAAGAGATATATCTTATCGATATTGCGACCACCCTTTTGAAAGAAAAAAAATGATCTCCTGTAGGCAAGAGACTGACGGTAGGTATCTCGAAACAGAGTATTACGACAGATCAGCGAACAATGTCGGGGACACAATTGTCACCATCTCCGATCCCCAACGTGATGCGCGTATAGGCAGAGTTAAATTACAGAAGGCTCCCGTCGGAGTGGATGATACTCCGGTGATCACTTCCAAGTTTTTCTATAACACAGGATATACGACTGTGCATGACGCTTTGGATCACAAAACCGTCTACCGCTACGGGAAGAACAGAAAGTTCACAACCATTGAAAACTACCTTGAAGATGAGACCCTTTATCGTACGGAACGCTTTTACTGGAACGATCTAGATCAACTCGCCTGCAGAGCTGTAGAGGACGAAAAAGGGGAAGTGTGCTGCTGCCAAACATTTCAATATGACATCTATGGAAATACCACCAAGCACACTCATTATGGGGATCTAAGTGGAACCAATAGAGCGCCGATTACTCTTGAGAAAAGCGGGCAGCCCCTTGACAATGGAGTGGAGAGTTACAGCACAATTTATAGATATTCAGAAGATTTCCCCCATCAGCTGGTTTACACTGCAAGTGATAATGGCGTAAAAACACGCTATCTCTACCTTCCTGAAAGCGATCTTCTTCAAGCAGCATTCACCTACGACGGCGATTCCTTGCGAATCAGGCAGTTTTATTGCTATGATCCCTGCGGTTATCTCATTGAGAGCATTGTCGATGATGGAAATTCCGAGGATTTGGAAGATCTTGGAGGGGTAACCGAGAGGAAAGTCACAAGATTTACCCCTCGGAATGAGTATCCCGCCATGGGAATGCCAGAAGTGATTGAAGAGGACTACCTCGACCTTGCCACTGGTCAGAAAGAAATCATCAAACGTACTGTGCTGACCTATTCGGCAAAGGATGAAGTTCTTCAGCAAGATATTTATGACTCATGTGGAGAGTATAAGTATTCTCTTTTCAGTGAATATGATGAGCAAGGGAACTTGGTACGCACAACGGATGCGGAAGGGAATGTCGCTGAAAGGTGCTACGATTGCCGTGGAAATCAGCTAGGCATTTCAACCACGGAGGCCCATGTCAACAACGAATATGATTATTCCGATCGATTGATTCGCGTGGAAGAGGAAAATACTGACGCTCCGAGAACACAGACGACCTGTCGATATGATTACGTTGGAAACAAAATTGCCAGCATTGATCTCTTTGGGAATGAAACCAAATATGAGTATGACGCCTTAGGGCGACTTGTTAAAACGATCTTCCCGGCAGTGAAAGGTACAGGTGGAGGGAACTTTCAGCCGAGCATCTCACAACAATATGACATCATGGATCGCATAGCCTCTACCACCGATGCGAATGGGAACAGGATAGAGATGCATTACAATGGCAGAGGTAAACCCACAGCGATCATTTATCTTGATGGGAATCAGGAAACCTTCGAATATTTTTTTGATGGCTCATTGCGGAAAGCTACAGCAAAAAATGGAAATTTTGTCGTTTACACTCGAGACTTTCTTTCTCGCATTACCCTAGAAGAGATTTACGATGCAGAAGGAAATCTCCTCCATACCAAGACAAGAAACTATTCCGCATTACATCTCATCAGCGAAACTGATCAGGATGGCAGCACTACAACTTATCAGTATGATGGTGCCGGTAGACAGGTGACTATCATAAAAAGTTCTGATGATAGAATGCTTCGTACGGAATTCAGTTACGACACTATGGGTCAAGTGGAAAGCCGCAAGCAGTGGTATGGTGATCAGGAGAATGATTGCATTATCGCAAGCACAAAAAAAGATTCTTCAAATCATATCATCGCTATGGAAGTGGAAAATGGTGATGGTGAGATTTTGAAAAGAACAGAACTTGATAGCGAAGAAACAAACAGCTCTATAGCGACATACAATTACGAGTATTACAACGACCTCGGACAGAACGTTTTACAAGCCATTATCACAGATGACCAGGGATGTTCGACGCTTACTGCTTTTGATGCAATGCATCGACCCGACAAAGTAGAGAAAAAAAACAGCTTCGGCGATCTCCTTTCATCGAAAGAGATTTTTTACGATCCTTGTGGAAATAAGATTCGCGAAATCCATCAGGTAATTTCTTCGGAGGGAATTTTTCGCAACTATACCCTTGCATGGACCTATGATTCTAATCATCGTTTGAGTAGTGCCACAGAGGCGTGTGGAACCTCTCAGGAAAGAACCACTACATACCTATATTACCCCAAAGGGGAACTTAAAAGCGCAATCAACCCCAACGGTGTGACCCTTTCTTACCAATATACTTCTTCGGGAAACCTTTTACGGATGTCGAGTTCTGACAAATCCATCGACTATGTATATTCCTATGATCACCTCGATCGACTTATCCATGTAGAGGATCGAATTAACAATACTTCTACGACGCGTGCTTATGACGATAGGGGTAACATTATTTGTGAACAACTGGCAAATGGTTTGACGCTAGAGAATAGCTATGATCAATGCAACCGACGTACAAAACTGCATCTGCCAGACGAATCCAGTATTGTATACCGCTACAACGCGGCATATATGACATCCATCGAAAGAAGATCTCCACAAAATCAACTTCTCTATGCTCACAAGTATACCCGCTACAACCTGAAAGGGAGACTCCTTGAGGTGGAATGTATCGGAAATCAGGGTATAATCACCTATGACTATGATGAGAAAGATCGAGTAACATCCATACAAGCACCCCACTGGTCTGAAACTCTAGAACACGCTCCTACAGGAAATCTCGTCGCCATGAAGATTGAAGACCCCTCAGGAATAAGCACAAGCACCTATCAATATAGCTCCCAGCAACAGCTCACTGAAGAAACGGGAATTGCAAACCACTCCTACAAGTACGACTCCATAAACAATCGCCTCAATAAAGACGATAACGACTACCTCATCGATCACCTGAATCAGCTTACCTCCACAACGGACACCCTTTCCACCTATGATCTCAATGGAAATCTCATCTCATCCGAACATCAAGACGGTCGGACCTTTTATGCGTATGATGCATTGAACCGGCTAACAGAGGTCACAAAAGAAAAAACGTATAAACTCTCCTTTACATATGACTCTTTTCAACGCCGCCTCTCTAAAACAACCTATCAATGGGATGATACCCGTTCCTGTTGGAATGAGACTGACACCGTCCGTTACCTTTATGACGGAAACAACGAGATAGGCGCCATTCGTGCTGATGGAGAGATAGCAGAACTTCGCGTTCTCGGAGTTGGTCTCGGAGCAGAAATCGGCGCGGCCGTTGCTATCGAGCTTAACGACGCGATTTATGTTCCCATTCACGACCATAGAGGCTCTGTCTGCTGTCTGATCGACATAGTAACAAGTCAGCCCATGGAATGGGTTCGATATTCCGCTTTCGGGGAAGAACAGTCAAGTTTAGAACAAAAAAATCCTTGGAGGTTTTCAAGCAAAAGAAAAGATGAGGAGACAGGTCTCGTTTTCTTTGGAAAACGATATTACAACCCAACCATAGGGCGGTGGATTACCAAAGATCCCTTAGGAACCCCCGAAGGCGTAAATAGATACACCTTTGTGCAAAATTCGCCAATGCAGCGGATCGACCTATATGGATTGTTTTCTTTTAATGAGTTCAAGGATACCCTTTGGGATTGGTTTTCCTCCTTTTACAGCTTCATGGATAGAACAATCAATACCATCAAAAATCAACTCTCCATTGGGGATCTCATTAGACCAACAATTAATCAGGCTGCACAGTTTGTCGTCGGGGACTTTTTTCTCTATCTCTCGGGATTCTATAAAGACCTGTCTGAAGTCGGGACCCATGGAAAAGGGGAACTCAATGACAAAGTGAGAGTTACCCTCATAAATGGCATCTTAAATGCCAGGACAGACTATAAAAGAACATTAAATCTTGTTTCTGACTCACAT